>NZ_JAPZQM010000392.1:0-11988 GCF_027530565.1 Microcystis sp. LE19-10.1B
TAAATCCTTATCTGGCAAGAGACTTAATTGATTAGTTCGCTCTAGATAAAAAACAATTGACAAAAATCGCTAAATGCCTTTCTATATAAGGGTTCCATCCCTTATAACCCCCCTCCATTGCATAACACAAACCGAAGAGCCCTAAAACTATTCTTTTCGATCAATGTAAGCCTATTCCTGAACCCTCTACAGTCCTCAGCCTCCTCGCCCTTGGTACTCTCGGCGCAGCCTCAACCCTCAAGCGCAAACTAAAGCCATCCAAATCAGCCGAAAAAGAAACCACAAAAGTAAGCTAAATTGCTCATTAAAAATACAATGCCCCTTCAATTAGCCAGTTGAGGGGTGTTTATTTTTAGTCCATATTTCTATTCATTGATTTTTTTGATCCAATGGCAACTTTTACATCAATAGAGTCAAATTCAATGAGTATGGTGATTTTGTGCTACAATAGAGGTCTGTTAAAAGTAAAAAGAACAATCAATTACCATGAATAGCAAGACAGAAATCACTATTCAAGTTCCTTTAGAAATTGCTAGATATTACGCTAAAATTAAACCCAATGACCGAGCGAACATAGAAAACAAATTAACTGAAACTATTCAATTAGAATTAGAAAAATATCGTCAAAAAGCAGCGGCAAGATTATCACCAATTATGGATCAAGCTAGTGATGAAGCAGAAGCTAAAGGATTAACTCCAGATATTTTAGCGTCTATTTTAGAACCAATTGAGAGTTAATCACATTACTAAAAACGGATTAGCTGTAGGGCTAATTCATGAATTAGCCCTACAATAGGCGTTGTTATTCTGATCTGACAACGCCGATAAATCAACAGAGATTCTCAATTCGCTCGGGAAATGTGCGTCGCCAGGGCCGCCGATTGTAGGATGGGGGTAGTGGTGACGGAATCCGTCGCTAGGGTAAAGAGAGGATTGGAAAGGATACCGGCCAGGGAAGTCGCCACTAGGGAGAGGACAATACCCACCTGTAGGGGACGCATCCCGGTAAGAGTCCAATTGATAACGGGGTAATTTTTCACCGCATCGGACATCTCTTGGGGTTCCTTGACCACCATCATTTTGACCACACGGATATAGTAGTAAATCGAGGCCACACTGGTGACTAAACCAACGAGGACGAGGGCATAAAGTCCCGCTTGCCAACCGGCCCAGAATAGATAAATCTTACCAAAGAAGCCCGCTAGAGGTGGAATTCCCCCCAAAGAGAGCAGACAGATGCTTAAACAGAGGGTTAGGAGCGGATCTTTCTGGTAGAGTCCCGAATACTCAGCGATCTGATCGGTTCCGGTTCTCAGAGCAAAGAGAATCACACAGGCAAAAGCCCCTAGGTTCATGAACAGGTAAATTAACAGATAGAAAATCATGCTAGAGTAACCCGCGTCAGTACCGGCGGTTAAACCAATCATGACAAAACCCGCCTGACCGATCGAGGAATAGGCTAACATCCGTTTCATGCTAGTTTGGGCTAAGGCGACCACGTTGCCCAGGATCATGCTCAAAATGGCTAGAGCGATAAAGATAAACCGCCATTGTTCGCTGACTAGACCGAAAACCGTCACTAATAGGCGAATTGCTAGGGCAAAACCGGCCGCTTTGGAACCTACCGAGAGGAAAGCCACCACGGGAGTGGGTGAACCTTCGTACACATCAGGGGTCCATTGGTGAAAGGGAACCGCCGAAATTTTGAAGGCGATACCGGCAATCACAAACACTAATGCGATCGCTAAGGCCAAGGACTGACCACCGTTAACAGCGGTTAATTTTTGGGCAATGGCACTTAAACTGGTTTCACCTCCGGATAAACCGTAGAGAAGGGAAACACCATAGAGGAAAATCGCCGAACTAGAAGCTCCAATTAACAGGTATTTTAAGGCGGCCTCGTTCGATCGAGGATCCCGCTTCATGTAACCGGTCATTAGATAGGAGGAAATACTGAGCATTTCTAGGGAGATGAAGATCATCACCAATTCACTAGCGCCAGATAGGAACATTCCCCCGAGGGTCGCGGTGAGCATAATGGCTAAAAATTCCGCTAGGGAGGTTCCCGCTTGTTCCACATAACGCACCGACATCAGCACTGTGGAGGCGGTAGAAAGGGCAATAATCCCCCTAAAGACGATACTGAGATTATCGCCCTCAAAAGCCCCTAAAAAAGCCACCGGTTTCGGATTGTCCCAGGTAAAGTAGAGAGCAACCACAGCAGCGAGCAGACCAGCGATCGCAACGTAGGGCAGCCAACTTCTGGCACTCCGTCCCACGATTAAATCGCCGATTAAAATCACCATCAGGGTAATAATCAGGATTCCTTCGGGCCAGATAACGCCGGCGTTTAGCTGACTGGCAACAAGACTAGAAAAATCCATATTGATTGAGGTTAAAGGAATTTGAAGTTAAAAAAGGCTTAATACAAGCTTAGGGCATTTGATCAGCGATTCAGTGATCAGTTATCAGTGATCAGTGATCAGATGTGAGTTTTCAGTTCACCGATCGCCGCTATCGGGTTAAAATTTCTAAAAACCCAGATAAATTTGAGATAATCTTAGCTTTTATGGGTATTATACTTGTCTATTGTCTTTTTTATCCTCTTGTCTCGTAGTCTCCTCAGCTAAGGGAAAATCTTTGATTTTTGCAGCCGAGCTAATTTCTGGTGGTGACAACTTGTCACCGAGATGTATCCAAGTTAACAGGGAAAAAGTGAAAACTCAGGAAATCATGACATAGACTGGCATCGTTAGTTGTCGTTGAAGGATTCTGGTAAAATCAGGCTAGGGGAAACACCCGAAAAATCAATTGTTTTTGAGCCATCCGCTTGATTTTTTTGTGGAAAAATTTTCTAGTTCGCTCAATCCTTTTCCTTTAGCGATCGCTTGAATGAGTAACGAAACCTATCTCAATCATCCTACTTTCGGTCTATTATACAGAGTGTGTCTATTAGAAGAACATCGGGAATTATTCACCACTCTTTATGCCCAACGTCTTTTTTTTCTGGTGACGGTGGGACCAAAAAAAGTCTCGTTCGATCCGATTAGTCGTTCCGATGCTCGTCTTTTAGTGGAAAACCGGCTGCGAAATTTGCGCCGGGGCAGTAATGTGCAAGAATTTAACAGTCTCAACCAAACTTATCAACAAACCTTTTCAGTCTAGTTCATGACGATCGCTAGTCGTATCGAGTCAATCCGTCTTACCCTACCCCCCTCCACGCGCCTGATTGCCGTCAGTAAACAGGTATCGAGCGATTATATCCGTCAAGCTTACCGAGCAGGAGTGAGAGATTTTGCTGAAAGTAAGCTACAGGAAGCAATCTCGAAGCAGCAAGAACTAAAAGACCTGCCAGATATTTCTTGGCACTTTATCGGGCATCTACAGGCAAATAAAGCCCGCAAAGTCCTAGAATCTTTTGATTTAATCCATTCCCTCGATAGTTTAAAATTAGCCCAAAGACTCGATCGCCTAGCGGCGGAATTAGAGATTAATCCCCAAGTTTTGCTACAGGTGAAAGTTGTCCCCGATCCCGATAAGTTCGGTTGGGACAAGGCCGAATTACTAGCAGATATTCCCGATTTAGTCAACTGTAAACAGCTAAAAATTCAAGGTTTGATGACAATTCTGCCCCGAGGATTATCCGCTGGGGAAAAGTTAGCCGCCTTTGAAAAAACCAGCGATTTAGCCCAAATAATCGAGAATAGCTCTAGTTTATGCCTGCCTCATCTATCCATGGGGATGTCTAACGATTATCCTCTCGCCATCAAGGCCGGAGCCACTTTGATCCGGGTGGGAACTGGCATCTTCGGCGATCGTATTTACTGAACCATCTCCGTAAATTTACAGAAAAAACTCCTAGTAATTTTAATAATCGGTGACAATATATCTTAAGATTACAGCGTTCAGTCTAGAAACCGGTGGTTAGAAATGAGGAATTGACTTTTTCCCAATCCCTGAAAACTATCCCCTGATAACTGATAACTGAAAAGAGGGAACTAACCGCTGCCTCCAGACGACTAGAATGACGAACCCTGAACAAAATAGTTCTCCTGTACCAAGTGAGAACAAAAGTTGTTAAAGGCCACTAAAATAACCCCGACTCTAGCCAAGACCACCTAAAAAATCTTTTGAAGGACACTTAGACTGTGAACAACATTTTTACCAAACTCAAAGATTTTGTCGGCATCTCCGAACAACCAGAAGACGAAGAC
The DNA here is from genome assembly GCF_027530565.1 of Microcystis sp. LE19-10.1B. Classification (NCBI taxonomy): domain Bacteria; kingdom Bacillati; phylum Cyanobacteriota; class Cyanophyceae; order Chroococcales; family Microcystaceae; genus Microcystis; species Microcystis sp. LE19-10.1B. The sequence continues at coordinate 4,215 of NZ_JAPZQM010000392.1, forward strand.
GAAACCGACTACGAAGAAATGAACTGGGAAAAGTCTTCCCCCCAAGATAGGGATCAAAACGAAGAAGAAGATCCCCTCAATCGTCGTCAACGCGAACCTTTAAATCTCAGTACAGCCACATCTATGGGACTCAACAGAAGCAACGTGATCGGTATGCCAGGTATTAACAACAATAATGCAGAAGTAGTCGTGATCGAGCCCCATTCCTTCGAGGAAATGCCCCAAGTTATCCAAACCCTGAGAGAACGCAAATCGGTGGTTTTAAATCTCAACGTCATGGATCCCGAAGAAGCACAAAGAGCCGTGGATTTTGTCGCCGGTGGCACTTATGCAATTGATGGTCATCAAGAACGCATCGGTGAGAGTATTTTCCTATTTACCCCCAGCTGCGTTAAAGTTAGCACCCTTTCCGGAACTATTCACGATATCGCTGATAACCCGAAAATGGCTCGTCCCGTTTCCTCCGCACCTGCTTGGGGAGCCGAAAGCAGTCGATTAGCTCAATGAATCCTGCCATAGTCCTCTCGTCAGGTTTGTCGAAGCTAGAAATCGATCGATTTATCGAGAGGATGCGTTTTTTCTTGGTAGGATAGCTAAATCTCTCTTTTTTACTTTTTACTTTTAATAATACTGTGTCTATTCGTTTAGGAATTATTGGCGGCGGCGTGATGGCTGAGGCCATTCTCAGCCGTTTATTAAAAAAAAATATTTATAGTCCCGAAACGGTGTTAGTCAGTGAACCCCAATCCCAACGGCGCAACTTTTGGGTTAATACCTACGGAGTACAAGTCAGTGAGGATAACCGGGAAGCCGCTAGAGCAACTGAGGTGTTAATCTTAGCGATAAAACCGCAAATTTTAGAGCAAGTAGTGAATAGTTTGCTGGGAATACCCGAAAAACCCTTGATTATCTCGATTTTAGCAGGAGTTACCCTCAATCGCCTAGAAATGGGCTTTCCCGATCGCCCCGTCATCCGGACGATGCCTAATACCCCCGCCACGGTGGGACAAGGGGTTACAGCAATCGCACCTGGTCGTTATGCGGAACCGGAACATCTGGCCGTAGCCAGAGATATTTTTGCTGCGGTCGGTTCGGTGGTGGAAGTTCCCGAAGCTTTGATGGACGCGGTAACGGGATTATCGGGATCGGGCCCGGCATTTGTGGCCTTGATGGTGGAAGCTTTAAGCGATGGTGGTGTGGCGGCCGGATTACCGCGATCAATCGCATCTCAATTGGCCATAGAAACAGTTTTAGGGACGGCAACCCTATTAAAAGAATCGGCCATACATCCTGGGGAATTAAAGGATCGCGTCACTAGCCCCGGAGGAACTACGATTGCCGGAGTGAGACAATTAGAAAAAGGCTCTTTTCGATCGACAATTATCGAGGCAGTAGTGGCGGCCTATCATAGATCTAAAGATTTAGGGCGTAGTTCTGAAAAGTAATCTTTGTATCTTTTTTAACCATAAGTAGGTAGGCGTTAAAAATTATCAGACACCCCCCTTATCAAGGGGGGATTAAGGGGGGACTAAGGGGGGACTAAGGGGGGATCGGCACCCCCCTTCTCAAGGGGGGCCGGGGGGCTCGCCCCTACAATCCATTTTTAATTTAATTATAACCAGCTACTTAACTGATGTCTCGATCTGTGATAAGATACGCAGCAATTCTTGTCCAGAAAAAGTTATGAATAAGAAATCTAATCGTTTTGATTTAATGGCATTAATTGCCATTGCTGTTTTTTTTCTGGGGATTGTTTTCTGGAAAGTCCCGCTTCATTATCCCTATATCCTTAATTTTGATGAAGCGGTGGCCCTGGTACTTGCCTACGTCACTAAACAAGGTTATCGTCTCTACGAACAAGTTTGGCACGATCATTTATCGGGTTTATCTCTTTTACTAAATAGTTGGTTAAGCGTGACAGGATTTACTATCCATGCCGCGCGCCTTATGGTGCTTTCTTTGTCCACAATTATGTTAGGAATTTTTTATCTAATTCTGAGAGTTAATTGCGGAATATTAGCTTCTTGTTTATCGGTATTTATTCTCTCAACCTGTCTAGTGTATATTACCCTATCAACGACAATGTTGCGGGAGTTACCCTCACTTTTTTTTACAATCTTAAGTATTTTTATCATCTTTAAAGCCGTTCAATTCACGGGTAAGCTTAAGTATGGACTGTATTTACTCAGTGCCATTGCTTTCGTTTTTTCCCTGCAAATTAAACTTTCAGGCATTACTATTATCCCAACTGTAGCTTTAATTATTTTTCTCAATCAACAAAGTAGCTTTATTAAAAGAATCATTGATATTGTTATTTGGTCAGTCGCTGTCGTTTTAGTCTTTGTCTTGGGTTCCCTGACTATTTTTCCTTTTTCCTACGAAAATATTATTAAATCTCATGTCAGCGTTGCCTCTAGTTTTACTCAAGAAAATCTCACCTTATGGACTCTCTTACAAAGCGCCCTACAGCACGAACCAATTTATCTAATCGTGACAGCGATCGCTATTATAGCGATGGTTTTTACTCGCAATATAATACCACTTTTACCGCCCTTGATCTGGTTGGGTTCTAATCTATTTAGATTCGCCACAGTCGCCCCAATTTGGCCTTATTATTATATCCATTTAATTATTCCTGCCGTTTGGATAATTGCCTTATTTGTCGAACAGTTTAAAATTAATGATAGTCTCGCAGAATTTAGGCAAAATCGAAAAATAACCCAGGAATTAGTTCTCAAAATGCTGATTTTTATCCCCCTGTCTGGTCAATTTCTCTTTAATACCTTGAGAATAATCACCAATCGTGATCCTGCAATTAATGCCTACGTTCAATTTAATAAAAGGTATAAACCTCTTTTAGCAGAAGCTGTGTTTGAAAAATTTAAAAACTCCGATAAACTTCTGTTAACCGACAATCCTCACTATATGTATCAATATTTCTTGAAAACACCCCCAGAAACTGCTGTCATCACCAGAAAGAGATTTATGAATCAGAATCTTGATGGGGATTTTATCCTAGAAGTTATTGAAAAAAGACAGCCCGATTTGGTTTTTCTCTATCGATTTGAAAAGGAATTTCTGCAATCACCAAAACTCAAGGATTATTTAGAGAAAAATTATATCCAGTTTCCCGATCAGCAAGAAAAAGGAACTCTCTTTATCAGTCCGAAAACTTGGCAAGAATATCAAAGTAAGGTTAATTAGGGCTTGCTGAATAAATCTAAAAACCTTGTTGGATAATATCTTTAGGCTTTTTTGAAATCAAAAAGTTCCGGGCCTGGGAGTGATCGGGGGGAAAATTTAGGCACTTTTTCCCTGAAAATTAGCTAATTGACCACCTCAAAATCGCTAAAACCCTACACCCCACACCCTGCCCCCACGAACAACTTTTTGCCGCAAACCCTAATGAGAAATTGTGGACGGGGACTATTAACGTTTTTTCTTTTTTACCGGTTTTTGAGCCACTTTTCGAGAACGTTTATAGGCCGATCCGATCCAATCACTACAACTATGACTCATCGCCCCTAATTCTAAACCCAGGAAAATAGCGATCGCTACCCGGGGATACTGTTGCCATAATGCGATCGCTTGCTGCGGCCACAGTCGCCAATCCCAGTCTATACCCCAGAAACTTTGCAGGATGGGAATGATGATGATCGCCGCTAGTAAAAGAAAACTACCGAAGTAAAATAACCGAAAAATTGTGCCGATCAATAAACCGTGGGATAACCAACCGCGATGACGGATCATAGAACGATAGGGTAGCCACAACCAGCGCAGATAACCCCAACGTTTGTATTGTACCGAGTGGATGTCCAGATCTGGTCCAAACAGGAATCCGCTAAACAAATAACTGGCCAAGAGTAACAGGGTTAATTTACCACTGCCACTGACCAAAAAACTCGCCCCCGCAATCGGTGGCAACAGAATTAGGGTAATGCGATCGTGAGTTCGACCAGAGGGCATCGGAAAAAAATTAACTCGCTCAAAAAAATAATATACTTTTTTGAAAATATATGTTATACTGAGAAAGTACGAAATTGATTCGGGCGTTTAGCTCAGTGGTAGAGCGCCTGCCTTACAAGCAGGATGCCGTAAGTTCGACCCTTACAACGCCCATTTTATTCGATCCTTGCCTAGTCAAGCTCTCACTCCTGATCGCCGGTTTAGATTAAAACTATTGAGGGGAATTGCTGCTGGAAGGCAAAATTGCGACTATTTGCTAGTAAGCTAGTCAGTAGGTACTAGGATTAATTCATCGCGGCACACTGGTTATATGGCCAATTGGAAATGTATTAAAAATTGTGGAGCTTGTTGTCAACTAAATCCCGATGAGCGTCCTGACTTAGAAGAATATCTGACTCCCGCACAATTAAGTCAATATCTCAGCATGGTGGGGGAAGAAGGTTGGTGTATAAACTTCGATCGCCAAACCCGTCTCTGTACCATTTATGACCAGAGACCAGAATTTTGTCGTGTTCAACCCGATATTTTTGCCAAAATGTATCAAATTGAACCGGGAGAATTTGAGCAATTTGCGATCGATTGCTGTCATCAACACATTGAGGATCTTTATGGGGAAGATAGCCTAGAAATGAATAGCTATCGTCAGCAAGTAGGCTAAGATTTACCCCTATCCCAGAAATAACTCAGATGGGGAAGAAAATAAGTGGTCTGGTTATTGTCCCGATCCTCTCCATCGCTAAACCAGTAAAATTACGGAATTGATTGTTTCCCTGTTGAGGATAAGTCTATAGGAAACTCAAAACCTCTAGGGGTGCAGAGTTTGAGTCCAGGACAGGGAAAAACTATCATGAAAAAACCAGAAAAACAGCGCCGCAGACGCGGGGTTATCCTCACCCCCACGGGACTAGAAAAATTACTTACTGCCAAACAAGAAGCGGAATATCGGGATAATCGCGGTCATCGCTTCACCCTAGAAGTCCTCAGCGAGAAAACTCTTTTAGGGGTAGATACTCTGATGAAGGTATTTGCTTGTGAATCGGGAGTGGATAAACAAACCCTGAAACATTGTTTTCAAGCTTTTAATTTAACTTTAGAAAATAGCGATTATTATCGTCCTAACCTACCAGAAACTAATAGTATTAATCCTCAACTATTGCCTGAGTTACCAGAGGGACAAGTCCCCCTCAATTCCCCCTTTTATATTCACAGAAACAATCTAGAACAGACTTGTTATCAAGAGATATTGCGCGGGGGTAGTCTTATCCGGATTAACGCGGCCAGAAAAATGGGAAAAACTTCCCTGATGACTAGAATTATTAATTATGCTCAACAACAGCAATACCATACACTTTATTTCAGTTTTCGGTTAGCAGAAAGCTCAATTTTTCAAGATTTAAATCACTGGCTGCGTTGGCTTTGTGTTAGTATTAGTCGTCAGTTAGATTTAGACAATCATCTCCCAGAGGATTGGGATGAATTCTTAGGGGGTAAAATTAACTGTAAAATCTATATAGAAAAGCATATTCTCTCCCATCTTGATCGCCCTTTAGTGCTTGCCTTTGATGATCTTGAATATCTTTTACCCTATCCAGAGCTAAGGGAAGAATTTTTTAGTATTCTGCACCTCTGGCACGAGGAAGGCAAAAACAAACCTCTCTGGCAAAAATTACGTTTAATTGTTGCCTATTCCCCTGCACAGGAGCTTGATAAAACCTCAGATATCTATCAATCTCCTTTTAGTCTTGGTTTACCGATCGAATTGCCTAATTTTACCAGCGCACAAGTACGAGAATTAAGTCAAAGACAGGGATTAGATCAGAATTTTGACTGCGAAAAATTACGGATATTTCTAGGGGGTAATCCCTATTTAATTCGTCTTGCTTGCTATCATCTTGCTCGGGGTAATTGTAGCCTAGAAAGCATTTTGGCTACTTCTATCGGCGAGGAAAATAATATTTTTGCAGGCCATCTTAAACGTTTACTTTGGCATCTGCAATACTTAAAGGGCAATTTAGCGGCTATCTTTGCTAAGGTGGTGATGGCGGAAAAAGACATAGAAATTGATTTAATGGCAGCTTTTCACCTAGAAAGTCTCGGACTAATTCACCGACAAGGTAAGTTTTGCCGAGTCAGTTGTCCTCTCTACCGTCAATATTTTGGCGAATATTTCCGGCAACGTTCTGTTTTTTTGCCTCGAAAAACTTCTATCCTCGCCAAAAAAATTACGCTTGCTCGCTTTGATACTTCCGAAAAAAGTCGCTATGCTATGTAATTTATAGTCCGTTAGGCGCTCGGCTAACACAGGCTAGGAGTGCTAAAGTTATCACCATAAACATCCTCAAGGAAAATCAACTCGGTGCGGACAATCCTGCTGCAATCTCTTCTTTGGCTTTCCGTGCTGCTGCGACTAGATTATTCTTCGTCTGTTTAAACGACTGATCCCATCGTTTTTCTTCTTCAATTTCTGCAATATAAGCTCGAACGTACTCTACTAACTGCTCTTGAAGCTCATCAGGCAGAGACTCAACCATCTTGATGATCGTGGTAATAGCAGGAGAGGGCATGGTATCTATCAGCGTAGTAGGTTTTCTCTATTCTACAACGTCCACCGCAAACCCAAAATGATATGATCTTTATTTCCTCTGTGTCTGGAGTGGTTTTTATTAATGAGCCTTGCTCAAAACCAAACAATTCATAATTGAAGAGCGAGGTATTTATGGGTAAAGAAGAAGAAATACTTAAACAATGGCGAGAACTGACACCGGAAAAGCAACAAAAAGTTTTACAATTTGTTCAAACACTGAAATCTAAGTCAGAAACAACAGCACCACTTAATTAGGAGTCTAACCCATGAGCGGCCCCACCATCGAAACCGATTTAGGAAAAATCCTAGACCAGATTAATCAGAATCTTAAAGAGACCAATCAGAAGCTAGACGCGCTCCAGAAAGATGTCACAGAGATCAGGATTGTTCAAGTCAGATTCGAGGCCGAAGTCAAGGGATATCTCAAGGCATTACAGGGAGAATTCAACACCTTACAAGGTGATCTAAAAGAGATTAAAGGTTCCCAGAAAGCCCAAATTTGGGCATTAATCACCATCTTGGCAACAGCAGTTATCGGAACTGTTATCCGCTTTGTCATCACTGTTCCCCCTGTTAGCAACCCCTAACTCCCACTGCCGGGGAACAGGCTTCTGGTTCCTGTTTGATATTCAGGTAGAATTAATGATAGAATTGGTGCGTTACGGCGGATTATTAATTTTGGTTTTTTGACGGGATTTGTAACCGTCTAAGGGAGCCTACACATCTTCTCTCAATGAGATCATCAATTTTTTTTAGGTACTTAATCAAATTTCTCCAGATGATTTATGAGTATCCTCTACTGTCTCAATCCCGAATGTTCCCATCCTCAAAATCCGACTCATTATAGCTATTGTCAAGGATGTGGCGGAAATTTAAGCCAAACTAGCCAATCATATTCTTTTCATAGCCGTTATCTCATTGTCGGAGTATTAGGCGAAGGCGCATTCGGTAGAACTTATCAAGCTAAGGACTTGAATTTTAATCGCAAACCCCGGGTTATTAAAAAATTTATTGCTCAAATGCAGGGAGCTGCTCTGGAGAAGTCTAAGGAGTTATTTCAAAGAGAAGCGGAAAAATTAGACGAAATGAACTACCCCGCCGCAAGCGGACGGGGTATCAGAATCAAAATAGACTCAATTGTAGATTTTGGTGTAGCTGCAGGTATTCTTTATCTTGTTCTTTTACATATCTCGCTATCATACCTTCATCCCCATGCTTTCCTAC
>NZ_JAPZQM010000666.1:0-2264 GCF_027530565.1 Microcystis sp. LE19-10.1B
TGTCAGTCTGTAGAGCGACCATAAGACCAGAACAGAGTAAATCTGTTAAGGCAGGTGCGGAACCCCGCAAGGGAAAGAAGCAGAAACCTAAATCGTGAGGTTTGGGAATCACCGTCCGTTTTACGGCGGTGAGGATGTCAAAATCAAAATGTTAATCAACGTATTATCTAGTTCCAGTACAAATATGGTCAGATATGAGTTCCAATAAGTCAGATCGAGCGAATGCCCTGTATGAATCCGACTTCTACGGCTGGACAGAGCTACAAGCGAAAGCTCTGGCCACCCGACAGGTAGAAGCTCTGGACTGGCAAAACTTGCGGGAGGAAATCATTTCCTTGGGTAAACAAGAATATCGAGAACTGGTGAGCCGTCTGACCGTTTTGGTAGGACATCTTCTCAAATGGGAATATCAGCCAGATAAACGTTCTCGTAGTTGGTTTTTGACGATTAGAGAACAGAGACGAGCGATCAGACGGCATCTACAGGGCAATCCTAGTTTAAAATCCCGGATACCGACGGCTTTATCCGATGCTTTCGAGGCCGGAGTCGATTTGGCTTTGCGAGACACAGACTTACCGATACGGACTTTTCCCTCTCACTGTCTTTTCACCTTCGAGGACATCATGACCGACCATTTCCTCTGCGATACCAGTCAGGATTGGTCATGAGTTCAACGATTCGACGATACCGCCTCCACAGGGATCTCTATCTCGCTCCGTTTCAGGGGATCGGGAACGTAGGGACCATCATAGAAAAAGCGACGGGGGGAACCGATCGCCCGGTAGCCCGGATGTTCTGCCAGCCATTCGTTCAGTCGGGTCAATCCCTGTTGGTAGCTATCAAAATCGTAACCTCCCTGTAATCCCAAACTCACCACCGTCATGGGTGGTACATCCTCGATCCGAATATTATCGGCCACCTCTTTCGGGTAAGTGTCGGTGTCGCGGTAGAGAAAGGAAACTTCGGCCTCTCCCGATGTCGCTCCCGTTCGGGTGCTGTCAGGGTAACGAGTTTCGACGGGCGCGGTCATGGAGATATCGTTCGAGCTAATGTGTTGGTAGAGGGGATAAAACGACCGGTTGGCCGCCTCGGACAATTGACCCCGATAACGGTAGGTGGCAGCCCGATAGGCGGGATAGTTCTTCACCTCGATCCGTCCGTTCGGGGTCGGGGTCGGAAATCCTGCGGGTAGGGGAGCGCTGGAAGCTTGATAGACCCCGATCGCAAGGGCGGCTAAGGCGATAAAACCGAGGGAAATTAACAGGTGATATGGTTTCATGATCGAGCAGTCGCAGGGACATCTCTATTGTGGGACGAGTTCACTTCCGTTGACATCCCGTTATCGAAACGCGCCTCCTCGCAATAGTTTTAGTAATGTATAATAGACTTGTTGCAAAATAAGAAAAAGCCGAATGAATTGTTTTGTGAGAAATTCAGCTTGCTTCTCCTTTTAATCAATGCTTATGCTGCCGCTAAATAAAAATTCCATAATCCACAAGCCGTTAAGATTAATTGATCATCAAAATTAGCTACACGATTCCTATAAATATCGGAAACTGCACGGTATCTTTTCACCCCAGAAAAAGCATTTTCACCCACAACTCTTTCTTTGGCTAGTTCTCGATTTTCTTGTTTTTGTTCTGCTGTTAACTCTCCTCCCTTCGGTTTTTTGTGGGGCAAACGGATATTTACATACTGTTTTTGCACTCCCTGAAATCCTGAATCAACCAAGACTGGGATTTGCTCAGGGATGCCGCCAATTAAGTCTTCTTGATCTTGTATCTTTTTATCATGGGTTTTTCCGCTAGTCGTAGGGGTTAACACCAAAATCCTCTTGTCTTCTGCACTAGCTGCTAGGTTTTTTCGGGTGCATCGCTTTTTCTTTCCTGAGTAGTTCTCTTTCTGTTTTTCCGCGTCTTTGGGACGAGCTATCGGTATGAAGGTCCCCTCGACTATCACTTCTTTCACCTCTGGAAAATGTTGGATAAATTCCTCGATACTCTCGATTTTTCTAAGGGGCAGTACCTTTTTTTCTCCTAAAACCTTTTCTAAAATTGGTTGTAGGCGATGTACCCATCTATTCGCTTGTGAGCGGTCAAAATCGAACAATACTGCCGCCAAGTGGGAGCATCTCACTTATGCAATGAGTATTAATACTTATAGCAGTCAAAAACTAGAAAATCTTCAACTTGATCACAAAGAGAAATGAGATTATAATAGTTATAACTTACAATTCAGAATAGCTCTCGATGGGAGGAATAATT
>NZ_JAPZQM010000630.1:0-1809 GCF_027530565.1 Microcystis sp. LE19-10.1B
ATAGAACGCTATCATTTTGTTTTAAAAAGTGGTTGTGGATTAGAAAAACTGCAATTAGAAACGGGTAGGAGAATTGAGATGGCTTTAGCTACCTATTCAATTGTAGCTTGGAGATTACTTTGGTTAACCTATCAAGCACGCTTACACGGAGAGGAGAGTTGTGAAAGTTTTTTGGAAGAACATGAATGGCAATCTTTGTGTGCCACTATTCATAAAAAGAGTCCGCCACCTGAAAAGCCGCCCTCCTTTAGGGAAGCGGTCAGAATGATTGCTTCTCTTGGGGGGTTTTTAGGTAGAAAAGGTGACGGTGAACCTGGTGTTAAAACTATTTGGTTGGGACTGCGAAGGTTACATGATATCAGCGAGACTTGGAAACTATCTCATCAAATTAGTTCCCCCATAGAACCCCCTTGAGCCATCTGGCACACTTTTCTCTTTTTGTCAAATTTTATGTTAAGAAAGATGTGACTAATGGATAGCTTGATAAGGGGGGTGTCCATGAGCAGAAAACGGGTTTCTCGGAGAAACCCGTTTTTTGTGCTGAAAAAGTACGGGCGAAGCATTCGGATAGAAAATCTCCGGTTTCACCGATAGGTTATTGCCCGAATGCTTCGCCCCTAAAGGACGCGGGCCGATGAAGACGCGAGGTTTTGAACGACGATTCTCTCAAAATCTTGCACCTGTTTCGCGAGAAAAGCCCCAAAACCCTTACTTTGCCTACATTTCACATTTATTCAGCAAGCCCTAAGTAGTTGGTTATAATTAAATTAAAAATGGATTTTAGGTTCGATCCCCCTGCCTTCCTTGATAAGGGGGGTGTCGATCCCCCCTGCCTTCCTTGATAAGGTTCGATCCCCCCTGCCCCCCTTGATAAGGGGGGTGTTGCCTTTTCTCATCTTAAAAAAACAGGAGACAGGACAATGACATCGATCGAATTGCGGCAAAAACTAATCAACCAAATTGAGCGGCTGAGTTTTGAAAAACTTCTCGTTGTAGAAAAGCTGATCGAAAGTTTAGAAAGTCATTTACCAGAAACTTCAAAAAATATAGATTCTGCCCCAGAATCTCCAGCTTCAACAAACACTTATTTAGAAGATGATCCAATTATAGGAATGTGTTCTGGTGTAATTCCTAATCTTTCGGAGCGAGCGGAAGAAATTTTAGAAACAGCCATTAAACCTCCATCGGGATGGACATGGAAAGAATGAATTCTCTTGCTGATACAGGATTCATTGTTGCACTGATAGATTCTCAGGATTCCCATCACCGGGAAGTAAAAAACATCTATCTTCAGCAACAAAAAATCATAGTTCCTCAGAGTGTGTTAGCCGAGGTTGCTTATCTTTTAGGATGCAATGCTGGTATATCTTCCGTTATCCAGTTTTTGCGATTGCTAAAAACAAGTCGCTTTGAGCTAATGGCTTTGACAGAAGAGGATCTTTCCAGAATAGGAGATATTTTGGAAGAATATCAAGACAGTAGAGTGGACTTTGTAGATGCTTCGGTTATGGCAATGGCGGAACGATTAAACCTCACAATAATTCTGACACTAGATCGCCGAGATTTTAGTCTCTATCGTCCTCAAAACTGCACTGCCTTTACCTTGCTTCCCTAGCTGAAAATTTATAGATTATATTATAATCATCTTAGGATTTTCTGAAATTCTCAAGAGTAATTCGGCTCTTCTCTACTTTGTGTGATAAGCACTGATTATCATTCGTAGGAGTCTTGCTAGGCAAGGCTTTGAAGACTATATTTCTATAAAATTATCCCTATTCTTCTTCCCTCCACACAGAAACCAGAAGAGCC
>NZ_JAPZQM010000213.1:0-3279 GCF_027530565.1 Microcystis sp. LE19-10.1B
CCAAGCTTTTCTGGTCGGAACCCCCTAAGCCGAGTTTTCAAGGTGCTGCGCCGTCCACTTGGTTTTCGAGACTGGCCTTTTAATTCTAACGTAAAGCCAACCTAGAACGGCGGGGTTTCAGACCCAAAATTTCCGATGATAACCGTTCAGTATTTACCAGAATGTGCTTCAGATGACCACTTAGGCGATCGCCATTCGTCTCCTCTGGTAACATATTGTCTGGGAACATATTGGGTGAGGCGAATGCAATTAGCCTTCTAGTTCTAATCCCTGCAAGTTCGGGAATTTCCCCTCTTGGTGATGGGATTCCCCACAAACCGGTGCTATTTTCTCTAGGGCCATATTTTTTCCCGATCGGTTATTAAGGGAAAGTTGAGAAAGGGAGGTATCGATCGAATTTTCAATGCCGATACTTGTCCCCTTCTCCCCAATAACTAAATTTAAACGCAACCACAGCCCTGGTGTCCACAGCCTTTCTCGTTCTCGTTAACGTGACCATTGGCACAAGCTTGGGAACAGTAGTATTGATCGTTTTTTTTGATGGCATCGGCGATCAATACTAAGCTAAACGGCTTTTACTTCGGATCACCGATATAGACTCCAAAAGGGTTATAGCTGTTGGATCATGCAGGTTAAGCGCCGTTTAGCTTACACACAAACAGGATTCACAAGCACATTTCATCATGGTGACAGCGATCATGGTTACTACCTCGGAACTTCTTTACTGACTTTAGTATAACATCTGAACAGATGTTCATAGATTGAATAAAGTTAAATTTTTCTAAAACTCAGAGGGGAAAGTTAGAGCAGTCATCTCATATTTACTGCTCACTGATTACTGCTCACTGTTTACTGTGTTTAGACGCGGAACAGCCTACCAGCGATCGCCAGCATCGTAAATTGCTAAACGTCCGACACCTAGATATAATCCGGGAGAATTCTCCCCGGGGGGATAGGCAGTAATTCCAAACTGATAGACACCACCATAATCGGGATTTCGTACTGGTTTCAGACCGATGGAAACGGTATTACCGGGGGGGACAGGAGGATCAAAAATGACCGTAATCGTCTGAGTATTGGGGTCAAAAGTAGTGGATTTTAGGGTTAATTTTTCGCCTCGCTGATTGCGATCGCCAAGAAAAGCAAAGGTTTGATCGAGAAGAAAAGCAATAGTTTGAATATTAGGCTGCTGTTGTATGGTTACTTTACCCAAGGGCGCCCCGAGAGAGGGCGGTAGAGCGATGGTAAGATAGTATTTTGCCCCCCAAGTACGCACGGATTGGAAAGTAGCGAAGAAATTAACTAGAGTGGGAGAACTCTCAAAAAATACTCTGCCATCGGGAAATTGTCCTGCGAGAGACACAGAAGCATCAAAAGCGAGTATAGCAATCAAAGCGAGTTTAGATAGACTTTCAGTCTGTTTTAAAGGCAAAAAAGGAATTTTCAAGGTAAAAGCTACTATAAAATATTGATTGTCAAGGGCAATTATACCAAATTCACTTAACCCTAAACCGCTGCCATTATCAGTGATCAGTTATCAGTTGTTTTCTCCCCACACCCCACACCCCACTTCTCACTTCCCCAACCCCCAACAGCTAACCCCCAACTTGCAATGTATCTCGAACACCTACATCTTCACAGTTTTAGAAATTATGCCGAACAGTTGCTAAAATTCGAGTCCAAAAAAACAATATTATTGGGCAATAATGCTCAGGGAAAATCCAATTTACTAGAAGCGATCGAACTTTTGGCCACTCTCAAGAGCCATCGAGTCAGCAAGGATCGGGATCTGGTGCTAGAATCGGACTCGGAGGCGAGAATTTTTGCTAGGGTTAATCGTCTTTATGGAGCATCAGAATTAAGTTTAATTCTCCGTTCTTCCGGTCGTCGCACCGTGATCCGTGACCGTCAACCCCTGCGCCGTCATCTTGATTTTTTGGGCGTGATTAATGCGGTACAATTTTCTAGTCTCGATCTGGATTTAGTGCGCGGTGGTCCGGAAGCTCGCCGAGATTGGTTAGATACTTTATTAATTCAATTAGAACCCCTATACGTTCATATTTTACAGCAATATAATCAGGTTTTACGACAAAGAAATGCTCTCTTAAAAGAGATTCGTAAACAGGAATTAGAGGGAAAAGTTTATGCGGATTTATCCCAGCTAAAACTCTGGGATTTACAACTAGCAGAAACCGGTTCAAGAGTAACGAGAAGAAGGGCGCGAGTCCTGCAAAGATTAATTCCTTTAGCCCAAAAATGGCACGAAAGTATTAGCGGAAAAACCGAACTTTTAGAATTACAATATATTCCCAATGTGCCTTGGGTAGAAGATGATGTCAATGGGGTACAAAGGGCTTTTTTAGATAAGATTGAAACCCGTCGTTTGGCAGAGAAACAACTAGGGACATCGGTAGTCGGTCCCCACCGGGATGAAGTGGATTTTTTAATTAACCAAAACCCCGCTAAATCCTACGGTTCCCAAGGACAACAAAGAACCTTAGTTTTAGCCTTGAAATTAGCGGAATTACAGTTACTAGAGCAGATTATCGGAGAACCTCCCCTACTACTCCTCGATGATGTTTTAGCCGAATTAGATATCGAACGACAAAATCAATTATTAGATGCGATCGAAGACCGTTTTCAAACTTTAATTACCACCACTCATCTCAGTTCTTTTGAGTCCCGTTGGTTGCAATCTTCCCAAGTATTTTCTGTCAAAAAGGGACATATTTTTTATTAGCCTATAGCCACCAGCCTTCAGCCATATTCAGTTATCAGTTATCAGGTTTTTCTCCCTATCTTTCCACTCTCTAGTCACCTCAGCAGTTTAACCCTAAACTAAAGCTACTCATTCAGTAAATAGCTGCGATATCTCGGTAGTTTGCTCTAGAAAATTTCTCATATCTTCTGGTTTAATTGTTTGGTTTAATTTATAAATTACTAACCATTCACCACCAGCTTGCAAATACCAACCATGGTTCTGTCCAAAAAATTGTCAGGTGTCAAAATTAAAGATTTCTCGGATAGTAGATTCTTACCATAATACGATCTCAAGCTTATGAACCTTTATTTACAGACCATTGCTGTCAATCGCGGTCATCCTGATTGCTGGCTAAATTGTTGCTGTTAGAAAGTCCGTAGGGAGCATCTCACCTTTGCAATAAGTAGAAATGCTTAATGAGATCAATAAAAAAGTTAAAAAAGGCAACCATTTAGATAAGCACAGCGATGACGAAGGACTTGCGGTACATTACAAGATTGCCAACTTGCACCAGTAAT
>NZ_JAPZQM010000635.1:0-16347 GCF_027530565.1 Microcystis sp. LE19-10.1B
TTGGTTTCGTCAGAGACGGTTTTATTAGTGGGATTGATCACAAACGGTTGACCGCGATCTTTACACTGACGTTTCGGCTTGCCATTATGTGTAGAACCATTCTTGATCCTATGGTGAGAACCACAACGCTTGACAGGGGAATAGAGGTGAAGGGGGTATTTTGTTCGGTGCTAGACTGATATTTGAGTAAGCCAGACAGAAGCCAGAAAAAGATATTTATCAGAAAAGTCATGAGCAAGCTAGAGGTTTAAAGACTGAGCGGGTTCCAATTATTTTTATTCATAAATATTTTACACAATTCATACCAGGTAAGCAAGAGGGCTACGCCACTACTACCAAATCATTACCTCGCTTTGAAGGTTCTCGCAATAAGACTCAAATTAAAGGTTTATGGAAAGATGTTGTGATCAGTGATGACGATTTAGAAGAAGCTGAAAAAGCAGTTTTTCGAGATTAGATTACACTTCATTTTTATGACAAATGCTGTAGTTCTCGTAAATGATATTTTTAAGAGTTTAAATCTTTAAAGGGATTGATAACCTGTAAGCTATTATTGATAATTAAACCATCTTGCATATCTTCTGAGTAGAGAATAGTTGCATCGCCTAAAACTGCACTAGCAACAATCAGGCTATCCCAAAATGAAATTAAGTAGCGATCTCGTAATTTCACGGCATACTCAAGGGTTTCGAGGGAGACAGGTAAGATTTCACACCCTTGTGTCAATTCTTCAAGTAGATTTTGGATTTGTAAATTATTAAACCCTGCTTTGCGGATTAAATTTGAGCAAACCTCATTGACAACTTGTGTACTAATTATCAAGTTTTCTTGATTCGTAATATTTGTCGCTATTTGTTGCTTAGGGATGGCATTAGGATCGCTACAATTAACAATGAAGCGATACAGCCAAATATTAGAATCAATAAAGAAGGGTTGAGATTCACCAGCGTTCATTGGCTTCTTCTCTGGTAAGAGGATGGAAATCTTCAATTTTAATCGGATTTGCTGTTAACTGGGCGATTATACCCGTTTCTGACCATTTTTGGGAAGTAAGCTGGGAAATTGAATTCGATTCTATAATGAGTTTAACGCACTGTCCTTCATTGAGTTGGAGATTACCAAGAGGACGTAAAACGCCATTTTCAAAGACGGCTTCACAGGTTTGTTGCGGCATAACTCAATCCTTAATTCTAAATTACTCTTATTTTAACCGATGAATCAACAACGCACCCAATCCCGTCTAAACTATGATTTTTTTGATTGTTTGATTGACTATTATTTTTTTCGGCTATCGTCCCTGCGATAGAATTCTGATAATCTCCCCATTCAATCCCCTGCCCCGACCAATGTTTAGGCCATGCTAGAATGGTGATAAAAGCATAGAATCCTATGTAGTTTAATTAGTTGAGAATGAATCAGAGAAAGTTATGTTCACAGATATCAATATTGGCACTTTCATAAAAAGCGATCCCAAAATTCATGGAGGTTGTACTATTATCGCGGGAACTGCTGTTACTGTACGAAGAATAGTGATCTGGTATAAGTTAGGATATAGTCCTGAAGAAATTGCCGATGAAATCCCTCATCTTTCTTTGGCACAAGTTTATGCCGCTCTAACTTACTATCATACTAACAAAGAAACAATAGAAGCAGAAATTATAGCCGAAGCCGCCGAAGCAGATCGCCTTGAAGCATTACATTATTCTTCTTCTTATGAGTAGAATTAGCTTATATATGGATGAAGATTCCACACCGTTCAAAAGGCTTTAGATAATCCGGCTTGTTTCAAAACTGCATTGGCAGTATGGCGTGATTTAATAGTATTATCAACTACAAATCTTCTTTCTGTCAGAGGACTATACCAAATTTCATGATCTCCTTTACCTTGACGTTCAAAATAACATCCAGCTGCTGAGAGCAGTTTTTTTAATGCAGGTGTTAAAGAAGTAGCCATCTAAACACCGCACTCAATTGATTCTTGACGATGACTAATGAGTTCAAAAGTTATCGCTTTTTGAGGTTCAATGGTAATTAGATGATTGAGTTGTAATAATTCTGGAATTATCTGTCGTAATTTAGCTGTTAAAGCTTCGATGGTATCAGCTTCGGTGACTAATCCCGGAATATCTTCACTCTCTGCTACCCAAACTTGCGCCTCTCGATCCCAAAATGCTTCTACTTGGTACGGTTTTTGATTCATGATGATTTAGTTCAAGTGAGTAGAATTAGCTTATCTATCAATCAAGATTATACAGTGCGATCGCCTTTCTGACAATCTTACCACCAATCCCCAACTCTTGATGATTGCCGATGAATCGCTTATAACTGAATTAACCGCCACCATCCGCCACGCCATGAATGAACCCCAAAAACATCGACAATCTATTCGTTTAAAAGGCTATGATTATAGACTTAATGGAGCTTATTATATCACAATTTGTTCTTATCAGAAGCAGTATCTATTTGGTGAAATTGTTGAAGGAAATATGGAGCAGAATTTACTTGGTGATACTATTGAAGCGGTATGGTATAGACTACCTCTAAATTTTAAATTTATTGAACTAGATGCTTTTATTGTCATGCCCAATCATATTCATGGAATTATAGTAATACAAAATTATGATCTGGAAAAGACCGAATACGATTCTCAATATACTCACGGTACAATGCCGGAATCTTTGGGGGCTATTGTGCAGAATTTTAAATCAATTTCTACTCGTAAAATCAATTTTTTATGTGGTGATCGCCTGAAAATTTGGCAGCGCAATTATTATGAACATATCATTCGCAATGAAAATTCTTATCAAAAAATCCGGCAATACATTCTTGATAATCCGCGAAATTGGGAACAAGACGAGAACAATCTGAATAAATTCAAACCAATGTAGGGGCAAATAACCTGTGGGGACAAATAACCTGCGGGGACGAATAACCTGTAGGGGCGAAGCATTCGGGCATAACATATTGCTGAAACCATAAATTTCTTATCCGAATGCTTCGCCCCTACCCCGGGCAATAAACTAATAACCTTCGCCTATTATCCCTGTGATACAATTCTGATAATCTCCCCATTAAATCCCTGTACGGGCGAAGCATTCGTGCATAATCTATCACTAACCTTAGCCTATCATCCCTGTGATACAATTCTGATAATCTCCCCATTAAATCCCTGTACGGGCGAAGCATTCGTGCATAATCTATCACTGAAACCCTAGATTTTCTATCCGAATGCTTCGCCCCTACCCCAGACAATAACCTTAGCCTATTATCCCTGTGATACAATTCTGATAATCTCCCCATTAAATCCCTGTACGGGCGAAGCATTCGGACGATAACTTATCGCTGAAATCCTAGATTTTATATCCGAATGCTTCGCCCCTACCCATCAATTCCCCATCTGCCACGCTATGAATGAACAACGCACCCAAACATACCTAAACCTGATTAATCAGCTATTATCCTGCAATGATGGCGATGAACCCCGAATCTTACAGGAAAATCGGGAATTGCTGGATGAGGGGTTGGTACAGGTAATGGTAGCAGTAGCGCAATGCTTAGGTGATGTTATACTAATAATAGTCTTGCCCAAATTTTTATTAAGGACGGGATGATCTTAAAAATATGCAATATCAAGTCAATCTCAAGCAATCAGAAGAGGGATATGCCGTTCATTCAAAATCGACAAATTGGGTTTTGGGTGTTATTGTCGATGTAGTCGGGGATGAGCATTTTATTCTTATTGAGTATTGATTGAATTTAAAAGTAATTTTAGATCATCATCTTCGTTTTCAGGCTTTAAATATAATGCACAAATTCGCTCAACATCATCGGCTAAAACTTTATTTTTTTGACACCAATACTGAAGACAAATATCACTTAAATTTTCAATAAAATCATGGTCAACATTAGCGGCTGGCGTACTTTCTTCACAGGCGATTTTATCTAAAATTTTAACAATATCAGGTTCAGCTAATTGTTTAGTCCTGGGATTATAAAAAATGCCGTGATAATTTTGCTTATGTAAAACTAATAGATAAAGTAAGGGATGTTTTTCTGAATATATTTTAGCACTAATTAAATCATCAGATAAAGTTTTTGCATAATCACGATTAAGTTGAAGTTTTGCTGTATGTTGATAATAAGGAGAAATGTCTAAATCTGCTAAAGCATTAAGATTGATTTCCCCAGATTCAATCGTCACTTGAGATGCCATTTCAGAAATATTAATTTCTTGAGTTTCCGCAATAGTTAAAACAGGTAAATCAATTACTTTTTTTGATTCTTGATGACGAGACATTAAATTTTTCCATCGTTTTTGAATTTCCACTAAATCATAATTTAGTGCAGTGTTACTATTCTTTGCGCTTAGTGTTGGCACAAAAGTATAAATGTGAACGATGCGAGGTAAATACCAGAAACGTAAAATTCTTCCCGCTCTTTGAACTGGTGCGATCGGAGTCCAATCAATATCATAATTAATAACTACTGAAGCATCTTGCATATTGACACCAACACCATGGGCATCAGTCGAAATAAAAATATCATAATTTTCGGCAAATTTCTCGGTTGTTTTATTGGAATGAGGAGCAAATTGTTTAATTAACTGTTCAATCTCTCTACTATCCTTCATCTCATATTTTTTTTCATCTTCGCTTTGCTCGATAGTATATGCAATTTTTAAAGAGGGAAAATTACTTATAAAGTACCGAGAAAGATAAGCAACTGTAGCCCTTCTTTCACAAAAAATAATTACCTTTTGCTGTTTTTCTAATACCTGCTCTTTGATAAGGGCAGATAAAATTTGGAATTTTAGATCAAGGTGCTGATTAAGGTTCTGGTTGATTCGTTTCAGTTTAGCAATAATAGGTCTTAAAACATTTTCTCTATCTTCACGAGAAAACACAAATTCAAGTTTATGAAAATTAAAACTATTCTCACCGCCAGGAGTATCAGCAATCCTTTCTAAAACTCCTTGAAGTGATAGAGGTGAACTTGCCCATGCAATCTTAACTAAACGATTAAATAAATCTTTAAACATGATATTTTTAGATTTAAGGTTAAAGTAACCTTTGACTATTGCTTCAGTCAATTCATCTTGAAGAATCAGAGAAAAATTGATGCTATGAAGAATTATATTTGGCACATAATGTCTTTCTTCACCAAAATTAATATAGGTTTCTAATCCTTCCTTTTGACCATAATATTTAGCAACGTGAGGAGTTGTTAATTGACTAGCTACAGAAAGATTAATAAATTCATCTATATCGTTGATACACCAAGCATTAATATCTTTTTTTTCTTCTCTAAATAAATGATTCTGTTCTGGACACTTTTCCAAGAAATAGTCAAATTCTTGAGGTTTACTTTCGCAAGTGTGAGGAAGTAGATAAAGTTGATTATTGATATTTTCAATATCTTTAGCATAAGGTGAACCAGTTAAAAGTAAAACTTTAAGATTACCCTTTTTTACTAATTCTCTAAGTTTGATAAAAGCTAATCTTTCTTTTGGTTTTTTAGTCATATTAAATAAATCTTGTTTAAATCGATTTCTAAATTCTTGACTTTCATCAATAATTAATAACCAACGCTGATTTTTAATATCTTCTAAAATATCTTCAAATAATTCCAAGGCATGATCTTGTTTAGCATCTTTTTTATCAAACGTTTGCCGCACAAAATAATCACAGGGTAATCCCGCTTCTCGCATTTCTTTTTGCCAATTGCTACGAACGGCTTTAGGTCCAATAACCATGATATTATCAATTAAATCTTCATCTCGTAAATGAAGAGCTACATGAACCGCTACAACAGTTTTGCCTAGTCCAGTTGAAGCAACCAGCATTGAGCCATCAAAGTTTTTGATCTGTCGTAAAGTTTGGGCAATCATGTCAATTTGGTAGGAAAGTGGCTTTTTAGAATATCTAGTTTTGGGAGGCTGGATATTTTCTAAAACCAACATAGTTTTGAGATAAATGTCCCAAGGTGCAGCAAACTGTAACCATTTTAGTAAAATTTCTAATAGTTCTTGAGTTAAATCTTTAGCCTCAGCAAAATAATCATCAAATTCTTTAACTAATGCAAGAACCTCTGTTTTATCAGTGATAATATTACCACCTTCAACTTGTTCTCTTAATCCTTTACCAGTTAAATTTGACGAAGTTTGAATTGCCGCTTTTTCATCACAGATGTAAAGTTTATTATGATGATCTTTGGCTCTGGCATCTACAATTCCAAACTGATTTGATTGTATTTTTTCTATAATATCAAGAACTGATTTTCTTCTATCTCTGTCTAATCCTATACGCACATCTCTCATTATTTCTTGAATTAATGCCATCCTTGCCCTTTGCTCTCCTGGATCATCTAAACCTACCAAAATATAGGTTTGTTTTCCTGTAGTATAACCCCGAACTAAATTCCAACCTTTAATCGTAAAAAAGCCTGTGGCAATGCGAATTTTTTGATTAGCTTCTTCTAAGTATTTGGTAATATATTCTATTGATTTACCTGATTCAAACCAGCTTAATCTGTTGTTATTTAAAGATTTTAATTCTTTCATATTAAACCTTCAATATCGAGATATATTCTGAATCGTAAGTCATAACTATTATAATCTCATTTCTCTTTGTGATCAAGTTGAAGATTTTCTAGTTTTTGACGGCAATAAGCATTAATACTTATTGCACAAGTGAGATGCTCTCTACTAAATCTGGTTATTAAAGACTGATTATTTATTCCCCTTTTTGCATGAGTGCATGAGCAGAAAACGGGTTTCTCCGAGAAACCCGTTTTCTGTGCGTTACTCAATTCCCTACCATTGTGATAATTGCTGTCATTTAAACCACGACAAAATTAACTAATTTGCCCGGGACAACAATCACTTTTTTGATTTCCTTACCCTCTAAATAACGTTGGGCGATTTCTGATTCCAGGGCGAGGGTTTCTAGGGTGCTTTTATCGGCACTAGCGGGAACTTGTATCGTGCCTCTGGTTTTTCCCAAAATTTGGATGACAAGGGTAATCTCGTCCACAATAAGGGCAGTAGGATCAACTTTTGGCCAGGGTTGCAGGTGAATTGATTGGCTATGGCCTAAAGCTTGCCATAATTCCTCGCTCAGATGGGGAGCAAAAAGGGAAAGTAAGATTAATAGGGTTTCGATTCCTTCCCGATAAATGGGGGATGCAAAACACTTATTATCCCCTAAAGCGTTACTGAGTTTCATTAATTCGGAAATGGCGGTATTAAATTGATAATCTCCTTCTAAATCCTCGGAGATTTCTTTAATAGCGGTGTGAATTGCCCGTCTTAAATCCTTGTCAGTTTTCGAGAAAGTCTCTATTTTTTTGACTTGCTTGGGTTTATTTTCAATATATTCGCTGACTAAACGCCACACCCGATTAAGAAAGCGAAATTGTCCTTCTACCCCCGCATCATCCCACTGTAAATCTTTTTCTGGGGGTGCAGTAAAAAGTATAAACATTCGGGCAGTATCAGCCCCATATTTTTCGAGAACTTTCAGAGGATCAACGCCGTTATATTTCGACTTAGACATTTTTTCAAAGAAGAAAGATAGAACTTCTCCCGTGTCTTTATCGCAATATTTATCCTCTTTATAGATAACATTTTCTGCGGGGACATATTTGCCAGTTTCGGGATTTTTGTAGGTTAATCCCTGTACCATTCCCTGGGTTAACAGACGGTTAAAAGGTTCATCGACATTAACTAAACCTCGGTCTCTTAAAACTTTGGTAAAGAAACGAGAATAGAGTAAATGTAGGATAGCGTGTTCGATTCCTCCGACGTATTGATCCACGGGCATCCAATCATTAACCTTCTCGAATTGAAAGGGTATATCTTCATTTTTAGCATCGGTATAACGGAGGAAATACCAACTAGAATCGATGAAAGTATCCATAGTGTCGGTTTCCCGTTTTGCGGGAGTTCCACAGCGAGGACAATCCACATTTACCCAGTCTTCTAATTTGGCTAAAGGAGAAGCACCTCGACCGCTAAATTCGACATTTTCTGGTAAAGTAACGGGTAAATTATCGATAGGTACTGGTACGGTTCCACAGTTAGGACAGTGGATAACTGGAATCGGACAACCCCAATATCTTTGACGGGAAATTAACCAATCCCGGAGGCGATATTGTATTCTAGCTTTGCCGTAACCTTGGGCAGTGGCATAATCAATAATAGCGGTTTTTCCTTCTTGGGAATTCAGTCCATTAAATTGAGCGGAATTAATCATAATTCCCGCTTCTGTGTAAGCATCTTTTAACTCAATTTCGCCACTTTCTGGAGTAATAACTATCTTAATTGGCAGATTATTTTCCTGAGCGAATTTAAAATCGCGACTGTCGTGAGCCGGGACTCCCATTACTGCACCAGTACCGTATTCGTAGAGGACATAATCAGCAATTAAAATCGGAATTTCTTCACCGGTAAAAGGATTAATTGCCACTCCTCCGGTTTTAATACCGCGTTTGGGTTTATCTTCGGCGGTTCTTTCTAATTCGCTTTCGCTGGCTATCTCTTGAATAAAAGTTTCTACGGCCGATTTTTGTTCGGGAGTGGTAACTTGTAAAGTTAAGGGATGTTCGGGAGCAAGTACCACATAAGTGACTCCATAAACCGTATCGGGACGAGTGGTAAAAACGGCAATTTTTTCTGTGGAGTTAACAAGAGGAAATTCTAAATAAGCACCTACCGATTTACCAATCCAGTTGGCCTGCATGGTTTTAACCCGTTCTGGCCAACCGGTAAGTTTATCTAAATCAGTGAGTAATTGTTCGGCATAATCGGTGATTTTTAGGAACCATTGCCGGAGTAATTTTCTTTCTACTTTAGCACCCGATCGCCAAGATTTTCCTTCACTATCTACCTGTTCATTTGCTAAGACAGTTTGATCGATAGGATCCCAATTCACTGCCGCTTCTTTTTGGTAGGCTAATCCTGATTCAAAAAACTGTAAAAATAGCCATTGGGTCCAACGATAATATTCCGGGGAACAGGTGGCAACTTCTCTTTCCCAATCGATAGATAATCCTAACTGTTGTAATTGCCGTTTCATCTGGGCAATATTTTGATCAGTCCATTTTGCCGGAGGAACTCCCCTTTCAATAGCGGCATTTTCTGCGGGTAATCCGAAAGCATCCCACCCCATGGGATGCAGCACGCGATAACCCTGCATTCTTTTCAGACGGGCAATCACATCGGTGATAGTATAGTTGCGAACGTGACCCATGTGCAGGTTGCCCGATGGATAGGGGAACATGGAGAGGGCGTAAAATTTCGGTTTATCGGCGTTTTCTGGGGTTTTGTCCAATCCCATTTGCTGCCAAATCTTCTGCCATTTCTGTTCGATTTCTGCGGGGTTGTACGGCACTGGGGTCTTTTCTCCTGAGTTGTATCTATCCCTCCCATTTTACCGCAGCCGGCTGGGGGTGATTGCCAGTCTTGGAGTTATCCACCCTGCCAAAAACCCTCTGGGTTTTAGTGGTTAATTTTCACGGCGAATATTAAACCTCTTGCATAATTAACTTGTGAGGGTTCAAAAACGTCAAAAATAAGGATTAAATCGCATAAAATCTGTAAATAGACCATTTAACTGATTATTATTTCATTCTTAATTCTCCTGACTACTGACTACTGGCTACTGACTCCTAACCCTAACAACAATTTTTGATTTTTACAAGAGGTTAACAGCCGTTCGACTTCACCCAATAGTTACTTGACTGGTATCGACGCTGGTTGCTCCCTGGACTTTACTGGCAATGGCCACCATTTTATTTAAAGTCGCCTGATTGGAAACCTTGCCTTTTAGTACAACTTTACTGCCAGTTTGAGCAACCCACAATTTGTCTTCATCAGCTAAATCCGGTGTCTCGTCAAAAGCTAAAACTACTCGTTTAGCTAGGCCGCTTTCGTCGTATTTTCCATCTAATCCGACTCTTTCGGGGGGAATACCCGCAGCAGCGGCTTTCCCCGCGATCGCACTAGCGGCATCGGCCGGTTTATCTAAGCCAAAAATTCTTTTTAACCAATCCATTGCTAACACTCCTGATTGAGTTCTAAAACCCCAATTTCTTTAACAGAGATTTGGTGGAAACGATGTGTCGATCTAATCCTAAACGATCAGGACTGACTCCCACCGCTAAAGCGACTAATTGGGAAAAATGTAACACGGGTAAACCTAAACTTCGACCGATCGCTTTTGCCACTTCCGGTTGTCGGGAATCAAGATTAAGATGGCATAAAGGACAAGGGGTGACTAAACAATCGGCCCCCGCTGCCATGGCCTCTAAAATGTGTTTTCCTGCCATTTGGAAGGATTGGGTGGTGGCATAACTGGACAGGGGCCAACCACAGCATTGAGTGCGTCCTTGATAATAAATCGGATTCGCTCCCACGGTCCGAAAGACATTTTCTAGGGATTCCGGCTGAAAAGGATTATCGTAGGGGAGAGTATCCTGGGCCCGCAGGAGATAACAACCATAAAAACTGGCACAATTTAAGCCTGATAAGGGACGAACCACCTTGGCCGCCAGATTATCTAAGCCATAATCGCCGACAATTGCCCAGAGTAGGTGCTTAACCGTCGTCGTACCTTGGTAGGGGGAACAATGTTCTTTCTGTAAATAATTATTAACTTCCTCAACATAATTGGGATTATTATGCTTTGCTTCCTTCAAGCGCTCATCCACATGACCGATCACTCCTTGACAGGTGCTACAGTGAGTCAACAGGGGTAAATTGAGGGCTTCCGCTAGGGCAATATTGCGCGCGTTGACGGCATCTTCCAACAGCTGCGAATCTTCCTTATAGGTTCCCGAACCACAACAGGCAGCTTTTTTGAGTTCGACTAAATTAATCCCCAAAGCTTCCGTCAGGGCTGCCGTGGATAAATATAGTTCCCGACAGGCACCTTGGGCGACACAACCGGGAAAATAAGCATACTGGAGATTTTTGACTGTCATGGATTCTAGGAAATTACTACTCATTACCTATCTACCATCTTGGCCCCCTTCCCCTCTGTCATCACTAAAGTCATGGAATTTCTTAATAGACAGCCTTTTGTGAGCTGCTCCCAACAAGTGTATGCTAGTTTGCCCCCCGAAATAATATCCAAAAACGAGGAGAGCCATCTCAACAGTATAATGCCTCTCCTTGAGAAAAATTGTTGTTTTGAGGAGTCGGTTGTACCAATGGCAAT
The DNA here is from genome assembly GCF_027530565.1 of Microcystis sp. LE19-10.1B. Lineage (NCBI taxonomy): Bacteria > Bacillati > Cyanobacteriota > Cyanophyceae > Chroococcales > Microcystaceae > Microcystis > Microcystis sp. LE19-10.1B. The sequence continues at coordinate 11,217 of NZ_JAPZQM010000635.1, forward strand.
CTGTCCGGTCAAGAGGTGATTTACCGGTAGAATTGAGAGTGCAGCCGAGAAATTACGGCCAGAAACCCTATTTTGTCTGCTTACGCCGCTTGAGGGAGGGTGATAACAGCATCAAAGTCAGCACGGCTAGGGAAAACCGAGAGAACCCGATCGAGTTGGGTTAATTCAAAGATAATCTTGACTGAAGGTGGAATAGAACAGATATTGAAGGATTTTTCTTGACTTTGAGCCAGACGAAAGGCAGTAACTAAAGCCATTAATCCAGCGCTGTCGAGGAATTCCACCCTACTCATATCCACGAGAAAAGTGATAGAGCGACTCTGGTTAACCAGATTGGTGAGCTGCTCTTGAAATTCTAGGACGTTAGCGGCGGTAATATAGCCGTTTGGCTCAAATAGAGCAATTTCCGGGACTTTTACAGGACTTTTCATGGCTGGGCTTTGAAATTCATAAATGAACCTTTTAACTGGAGATCAGATACCGCTATTATGTCCTAACTTTCTGATTTTGCAACCTTGGTCTTGATATATTTTCCCTCTCCTGAAAAGATTAATCTTTTCTTAATCTTTACCCTGTGGGAAGGAACCACTTTTAGGTTAACCTGATGATCCGGGGAGTCAAGAGGAACAGTGATCAAGGCTTATTAGGGCGAATACCAGGGGAAAGTCGTTAGGTTTAAGCTCTAATCCCGAATGACTGATGATGACCCAGTATTCTACCGGTATTTTTGCTAAAATAAAGTAAAGCAGGATACAGAAACTAGATTTATTGAACTAGAGTAAGGAAATTGTGGATACCCAGCCGACTATCCGCCAATTAGTGGAACAAGCCCTATATTATCGTCAAATCACGCCAGAAATCGAAAACGGAATTAATGAACTCCTCGCTCGTCTTGGCTACGTTTCCGATGTGGATTACGAGGCCCTAGAGTTACTCATGGATGAAATGGACGAGGGCCGGATTAATCTCGTTCCGCGTCGGTAACTTCAGTTATCAGTTATCAGTTATCAGTTATCAGTTATCAGTTATCAGTTATCAGTGGTGAGTTATCAGTGGTGAGTTATCAGTGGTGAGTTTTCAGTTCACTCCGGACCTAGTAACGAAGAACCTGACTGATGACTGATGACTGAACAATCCCCCAAAACCCAATTTCCCCAAATTTCCCCAAATTAATATAATTGACTTCAGGCTTTCTCTTAACCTGATTTTTTCCATGATTCCTTTAACTCTTAATCTCTTGCAAGGTTCCGTTACTTTTCGTTTCAGTCCCAGTGCTGCTCTGGATTTGCAAAGGGAAATTAATATTTTACTCGATCGCCTGAAAGCGATCGCCAGTAATGCCTCTAGTGGGGGTAAACCCCAACCCCAAAAACCGCTGGAATATCAGCACACTGGTGATGTGTTTCTGGAAGTGTTTTGTAATCCCAATATTTATCCGAGTCCTTTTTCGGCTAAAGTTTTGTTAACGGTTCGTGACGATCGCCTACGCTTAACCACAGAAGCAGAATTAACCCGTGTAATCGAGGATTTAGAGCGTTATATCGACCAAAATAGTTAGAATCGGGGGATTTTTGGGGTTTCGACCTTTCCTTGTCGTCCCACCTCTCCCCATCTGATTATTCTTCTCTAGCTTGCCATGTTACCGACCGATTTATTGATTTCCCGTCAAAATGGCGAGACAATTATTCCCAAACGCTTACCGATCGCTCCTGATTATCTGATGAGCGCTCAAGAACAAATCACCTGTTTTCAGGAAAGTATCGGTCAAACTAAGGGAGAATTAAGCCAAAAACTCCTAATCTTGGAGGGAGACAGTCCCGATTATAAAATTAAACGGGGATTTGCTCACCTATTAACCAATCATTTTGCCACCTTTGAGATTATTAGTCCCTTAGAACCGCAGGAATTAAGAAAAAGAGTTTTTGAACAAGCGGCTAACTTTGTTCCTATTCCCCAAAATCGATCGCTAATTCTTCAAACAATTGCCCAGCAAATCAGCCAAGAATTAAATCAAGAAATTTTTCCAGTAGCTCTAGAAAAAGGACTCTATGCTGATTTAGCAGAGAATAAAATTCTCACTCAATTTGATGCTCCCACCCCCGAAAACTTAATTCATCGTTTTAACCTCTCGCAAATTCAAGGTATTTTTTATCGGGCCAGTTATTTAATCATCAACGTCCACCGCAACGATCCGGGGGAATATAAATATCTCTTTCGCTATCTAAAACTATTTCGTTTAATGACTTATATCGAAGGGGATGCCGACACGGGATTTACTATTACTATCGATGGTCCCACCAGTTTATTTAAAGCTAACAGTCGTTATGGCATTGAAATCGCTAAATTAATTCCTGCCTTACTCCATGTTACTCACTGGAATCTGAAGGCACAATTACAGTACAAAGATTCCTATACAGGAACTATTAAAAAACAACAGTTTAATTTAGAGGATAACTGTGGTCTGGTGTCCCACTATTCCCCAGGTAAACCCTACGATAGTATGTTAGAGGAATCTTTCGCTAAACGTTGGTTACAGTTAAAAACTGAATGGCAACTAGAAAGGGAAGTGGATTTAGTGCCTTTACCCGGAGGAGTGATGATTCCCGATTTTCGTTTAGTGCATCCCGATGGTCGCGTTTTTCTCCTCGAAATTGTTGGTTATTGGCGACCAGAATACCTACAAAAGAAATTTTTACAGGTTAAATCGGCCCAAGCAAACAATCTAATTTTAGCCGTATCGGAACGGTTAAATCTAGAAAAAGCTGGAGTTAAATTTCAAAATCTACCCGCTCAGGTTATCTGGTTTAAAGATAAATTATCACCCCAAGCAGTGTTAGAAGTTTTAAGTTAAAGGTTTAGGAAGCTAAAAGCGGAAGTATGGTTTGATACTCCCGCTTTGGTTTAATCAGACTAGGTTAACCTTTTTGCTCAAGACCGGACAATGAGTGCTACATCATTGAGCAATGGTAGGATTGATGGACACTTTCACCACTTTATTTTTTTCTTCTTCCGCTTTCGGGAGAGTGAGATTGAGAATGCCATCTTTGTATTCAGCAGTCACGTTATTGTTATCAACCCGAACCGGTAGAGGAATAACCCGATGGAATTTACCATAACGGAACTCAGTGCGGGTAAATCCTTCTTCTTCGGTTTTAATTTCCGATTTCCTTTCACCATTAATGGTCAGACTATCGGCTGTCACTTCCAGGTTGAGGTCTTTGGCTTCCATACCAGGTATTTCCAGTTTAAGCTGAACTGCCTCTGGCGTTTCGGTCATTTCCGCCGCCGGGATGAAGGATAACCCCATTTTTTCGCCATTGCCTACATCAGTCGGCACAAGACGGTCAAACAAGCGATTCATTTCTTTCTGTAGGCTTTCTACTTCTCTGAAAGGTTCCCAACGTATAAGTGCCATATAAGTCACCTCCGCAGTTTTCTTAACGCTAGAGATGTTGGTTTATCTCTACACTTTTAGGATAGATAAAAGATTCTCTGACTGGGGTAGGGTTTTCGGTATTGAGTTTTTCCAGATTCCCGTACTATCTCCTATACTAGGGTCTGCTGATGAATAATTAAACTTTCTAAACTGGTTTGTAAATCTTGGGTTAATTGGGCTACGGCCGAGCGTCGATCGCTTTTATAATCAGCATAGCGCTCGGATACGGAAATAGGTTTACCAATAGTTATTATCGCTTTTTGTTGACCAATTTGGGGACGAAAAAAGGGATTACCTCCCTTAATTCTTGTCACTAAATCCCAGAGTAATAAAATTGTCTCGGCAAATCTTTCTACGGTGGGTTTTTCTTTGACATAATAACCAGTTACTGACACGAAACTTTCGACAATTCTCATGTGCCACATTTTTAAATTAGCTTCATCGGCCAGGCGATCAGCTAATCCTAATTCAAGGGGAGAAATAGAATGAGTGGGTTTTAATTCTTGGCGATAAATACGTTCCCATCCTGCTTGTTCCAAACGACGACAGCGATCGATTACATTACCATTAGGAGAAACATTAAAATACTTTTCTACGGTTTGTAGGGCCACATCTAATAAATTGGCTAAACGTTTTGCTAGGGTTTCGTTTGGATCATCGCCATTGGCAGGTACTACAGGCAAAGATTGATAGTAGAAATCTCGATAAAAATCCTCCATTAAGGATAATAATCTTTCTCCTAACCGAAAAAGACGCTCGTATAAAACCTTTTCTTTTAGGGATGAATTCGGGGTGGGTTCTAAACCGCTATCGTTTTCTAAATTAGTTAAAATTTGCTCGATTTCTTGCCACACTGGAGTCAGATAAAAATACTGAATACCAATAGGTAAAATAATTAATTCTTGCTGTTGTTTAGCTTTTCTGACATCATCCACCCCCCAAAAAGCTAATTGAGAAATACCCGGTTCAATCGCACTGACAAGCTCATTATGTCCGTTAGTTGCCCCTTCCGGAGCGGCGGCTAAAGGATAATCTCCTTCTAATAATAAACGACGAGCCGAACGCAATCCGATTAAATCAGCTTTTCCCCGTTGAATTGGTGTGCCACCTAACTTAGAATATAACCATCCTACCCTTTCTCCCGCCCATAAAGGAATCCCTCGATCATACATAAAATGAGCGTGAATTGGCTTGTTTAATTTTATTCCTAACTCTTCGGCTTTTTTGGGTACTAATTTCCACAAAAGATAGGCCATACAGTAGGGATCGTTAATACTGGGATGACGGAAAGCAAGCAGTAAACGGACTTTTTTCTCTTGACTTTTTTGATAAAATGTGATTAAAGTTTCTAGATTGGCGGCGGAAATTTCTCTTAAGTTGGTTTGAGTTTGTAACCAAAGAGGTAAAAAGATTTGACATCCCTTTAAAAGCAAGGGATTAAGGTCAGGTGGGATAAATTCGAGGGGAGGTTGCGCGCCCAAAGATAGATTAGACATATAAGTATAAGTAGGGTCTGCTGAAAAAGTTTTTCCTAGGGGCAGGGTGTAGGGTGTGGGGTGTGGGGTGTGGGGTGTGGGGTTTTACCCATTTTCATCGGGTAAATTACCTAATTTTCAGGGAAAAAGTCCAGGGATTTTCCCCCCGACCACTCCCATATCTGGTACTTTTTGATTGACAAAAAGTCTAAAAGTCTTA
>NZ_JAPZQM010000489.1:0-3898 GCF_027530565.1 Microcystis sp. LE19-10.1B
AACCCACATTCCGCACCCTAAAGTGTCACATTGAAAATTTTATCTAAATCGTCAAAACGATTGCCGGCTCTGAATTACAGGCTAATTTGTTTGCCCAGCAGATGCACAATTAGCCCTAAAAATCTGATAGCTCTGATACCAAATTATTGAGATAAACTCTCATTAAGCTGGCGATCGCTGACTAGAGTGTGACACTTCATAATTCTTAGTAATCGCTAAAAGTCTTACTATACAAGGGCTAGAGCAACTTTTGATTTCAACGACTAGGGTGCGGAATGTGGGTTAAAAAACTACACCTATGAGATCGTACCGCAGCCACATCTAAAAGAGGTGGTTCTCTCAACATCATGGGGAAGAATGTATAGCAGAATACAAAATATCAGATTTACTGATCACCATAAGCAGGGGAGATATCCCCGATAGACATTTGGCTCGTTTGAGATCAGACACAATTAAATGAGATTAGAAATTATGTTTACCACTAAACCGATGACTACTGCTACTAAGATAAAAGAGAGGATGGAATGAAAGAGTGTCATGCGTCGCATCGCAACGCTTTCAACGGATACGTCCGATGTCTGGTAACACATAGCGATAGTAAAAGAGTAATACATAAAATCCCAATAATCCACAAGTTCTTGATTGGGAAAGTCTAAACCTTTGCGGTAAGCGGATGAATCTTCTGCGGATAGTTCATCGTACTAGAGTCTGGCATAATACAGAGCAAAAAAAGTATGTACCAGAGTCCAAGACAAAAAGATCGCTAATAGGGACAGTCCCATGTGCAAATTCGTCAACAAGGGAGTCCATTTCTTGGAGTTGTTGAGTAATAAAGAAAGAGCAATTAACCCCATACCAGAAAATAGCAGCACAGCAAATAAAGTGCTAATACCCTTGGGTTCTTGCTGTTGAGACAGACGAAAGGTATCTTCCGCAGTCGCTTTGGACATTTGCACTGCTAAAACACTCAAATAACTTAGTATCGCTAGATCGTAAGCCAAGAGAAACCGCAATTCCTGGTAAAATTCTCCCGTGATTAAATAAACGAAAATTGCCACTGTCAGCGTGAAGAGAAACCGGTTGATGGGAGAAGTCAGCCGAAAAATCATTTTGGGCTTGGCGGTCATTTTTAAGAGCCTTGATTTTCACAGATCTAGTTTAGTTGAAACGGTATGGTTTTCTCAGGATAGCCTAGCAGTCAATTCTCAGGCGAGAGCAGTAAACTGGCCCCTCTTTTCCCTTCGGGTAAAAATTCTCGATCGAATTGGCAATTTAGTCCCAGACAAGGCCTAATCAGTTGCACTCCTCGTACCTGAAATAGAGATTGCGAGCCTGTATTTTGGAACTTTTAAAGGTATTTGCGATATTTTTTCAATCGAGCTTCTGCCGGTGCTGGCAGCGCAATCTATGGTTGCCGGACTGTGGACGTACCACCGCCTCAGCCAAGCTGAACCGATCGCTGCCACCGGCTGTAAGGCGGCGAGGCAGTCTTCTAGTTTCTCGATTGATTCAGCCTGCTCTTGACACTGGCGCTGCCAAGAATTGACGGGTAAGGCTTCCAGCTGCCGATAAACTAAAGTTTGGCTCGGTATCTCGTTTAGAGGATTTTTATCATCTTTACTTTCTCCTGTCTGGGGACTGATCACTGTTTGGGTCTGTTCCACCTTTGCATCGGCCAGATTTTCCCTCACCAGCAATTTCTCTTCCGGGGGACGAGGAACTTGTTTTTCCGCCTTGAATTCAGCTTTCTGGGGGACTTCTGCCCCTGGGTTCGCCGAAGCTGCGGCCTTGCCGATCGCAGTTGCCAGTTCTTGCTCTAATTGTGCGGGAGACATTTTCCCTTCAGCAAAGGTGACAATGATTGAGTTAGCCTAGGGGTTGATGCGGACGCTGGTAACGCTTTCTAGAGCAGCGATCGCTCCCTGGAGAATATTTTGTCCTGTTAGGTTTTGGCGCAGGGAAGGGACACGCCAGCGGATTCGCCCAGGAAGTGAGCTAACCACTTGATAGGAGATTGGGGGGGTAGCATTTGTGGAAAATTCAGACGTGCCACCAAATAGCATAATAATTTAGCCAATAAGCATTGACAATAGGAACTTTATCATCTTTTACAGTAGATTTATTGCAGCAGTTCTCATTTTGAAAAAAATCAGATAAAATTCTCTTATTTAAATAGAGAACTTGTGTAGAAGCATTATTTTTTGACAGATAATTATCATCCAACGCTGGAGATAGACAGGTTTTAAGAACTCTGTCCATGAAAAATCGATTTCAACTCATAAATTCAGATAAAATTCTAACAAAATTTTTAGTTTTTTTATAAACAACTTTCTTTTTCTCCTTCAAGAGTTCTGACATTTTCAACTAGAATTTACTTGTTTGAATGGGACATATTCGGTGAGAATAAATGAGAAAAACTCCGACCAATTCTTAAACCAAATATAGCGTTTCTGATTCACAAGAGGTACATTCCCGATCCTGAACAGCTTAATCAGCAAAGGTTTAAGTGTGCCGCACAGATGCGAGAACCGCTATAAATTTTAATGGCTCTTCGGTTTGTGTTATGCAATGGACGGGGGTTATAAGGGATGGAACCCTTATAGAGAAAGGCATTGCTTCGATTTTGGCCAATTGTTTTCTATCTAGAGCGAACTAATCAATTAAGTCTCTTGCCAGATAAGGATTTAGTCGATTTATGCCCCCCTATCGAACCATACCAAGTCCCGAAGAGCCAGTGTTATTTGGATAGCCGATGGCTCAACCCTAGAGCAGCTGAGGAAAAGGCTGAAAGCTTCCGAGAAGGAATCTGGGAAATTGGCTGGAAGAATAATGATGATTGTTGAGGCATTTACGCAAGTACCTGTGACAGTATGGTCTCATAAAAATGAGAGATGTAACGATAAAGTATGGGCAGAACAATTAATAAATGAGCTACCTACATCAGGCTTGCTAGTCGTTGACCTAGGCTTTTTTAGTTTTCCGTGGTTTGACCAATTTACTAAGGAAGAAAAATATTTTCTTACCCGCATGAGGGGGAAAACATCTTACCAAATAAAGCAATTTTTGTCCGCAGGAAAACTTTACCGAGATGAGATTATTACCCTCGGTCAGTATCGCTCTAATCCTTGCCATTCGACCGTCAGATTAGTCTCAGTTCTTTGGGGAAATACTTGGTATGATTATTTGACAAACGTGCTTGATTCTGAACAACTATCCGCTGAGGAAGTTTGTGATTTGTATAGAAGAAGATGGCAGATAGAAGAAGCTTTTCTCTTAACTAAGCGACTCTTAGGACTGGCCTATTTATGGGTTGGACTCACTAACGGCGTACAAATCCAAATTCTCACTACCTTGATTTTCTATACTGTTCTCACTCAGATAGTTCAAGATGTGGCTGTAGCTCTCCATCAGCCGCAAGAAAAAATTTCTGTCGAGATGGTTTTTAGAAGCCTTTACTATGTAGCGAAGGCTTTCTCTCGGGGCGAAAACCCAGATGTAATCAGCTATTTAGCCGAACGCGCTCAACTTTTTGGACTGATTAAAGCTGAACGTCAGCGACATCGAGAGAAAGAGGCTCTCCATCGACAACTATGGGAACCTCTTCCCTTAAGTTGACACCAATGACCGCGTTCGCCAAAAAGGTACATTATCAAAGCGCAAGTCCCTAAGTGCAAGAGTGTCTATTCTAACTGAGAAGTTAATTTTGTCCTATTTAAGTAGGTAGTCGTTAAAAATTATCAGACACCCCCCTTATCAAGCTATCCATTAGTCGGATCTTTCTTAACAAAAAGAGAAGAAACTTAAAAAAAGGGGAAACGATTGATAGGTATAGTTTTGAAAGAAGGAATTAAGGTGGAGGTAAGCAAAAAAATGGAGAAATGGGCAGCCCAAGAATTAC
>NZ_JAPZQM010000603.1:0-1110 GCF_027530565.1 Microcystis sp. LE19-10.1B
AATCCTTATCTGGCAAGAGACTTAATTGATTAGTTCGCTCTAGATAAAAAACAATTGACAAAAATGGCTAAATGCCTTTCTATATAAGGGTTCCATCCCTTATAATCCCCGTCCATTGCATAACACAAACCGAAGAGCCAGAAGTATAATACATGAAGAAACGAAGTAGCAGGAAAATACAATGAGATTTATTAGAGACCTAAACCCCGAGAGCCAGAAAATGCTAGAGAGAATTTATCGAGCTAGTAAACATCATCAAGTAAGAGAGCGAGCGAAATGTATACTCTTAAGTTTTCAGGGAACCCCGATAGAAGAATTGAGCGGAATATTTGGAGTTACGAGAAAGACCATCTATAATTGGTTGACGGCCTGGGAAGATAGAAAACTAATTGGTTTTTATAATCGTCGAGGAAGAGGGAGAAAACCTAAATTGACAGAAGCACAAAGCCAACAAGTTATTGACTGGGTAAAAGAAGAACCGAAAAGCTTAAAAAAAATCCAGATCAAACTTGTAGAAGAATGGAAATTAACCCTAAGCAAAGACACGATAAAAAGACTAATAAAAAAAATCAACATGAGGTGGAAAAGGGTGAGAAGAGGGGTGGGCAAAACCCCTGATGAGTGGGAGCTTGAGGTCAAACTACCTATTTTAGAAGAACTCAAAAAACAGGAAAAAAGAGGAGAGATTGAGATAGGATATTTGGATGAAATGGGATGGGATTCAAAGCCTTGTATTCCTGATGCTTGGCAAGAAGAAAAAACCACGATAAAGTTACCACCAATTGAAGGTAAAAGACTAAATATTTTAGGAATAATGAAACGAGATAATCAATTATTTTATGAGACACAGGTCGGAACGGTTACTAGCGAGACAGTTATCAATTTTCTGGATAAATATTGCCAAAATATACAGAAAAAAACTGTCATAATAATTGACCAAGCTTCCATTCATACCAGCGATGCATTTATCGAGAAACTTGAGGAATGGGAAAAGAAAAACTTGAAAATATTTTGGTTGCCCACTTATTCACCTCATTTAAATTTAATTGAAATATTATGGAGATTTTTAAAATATGAATGGATTGAATTTAGCGCCTATAAAGACCGAAA
>NZ_JAPZQM010000535.1:0-1461 GCF_027530565.1 Microcystis sp. LE19-10.1B
AGCAAGTTTCTTTGTTCTATGTTAAGATGTTGGGGGCTTCGTTTTTGGGTCTGATTTGTTTTTGTTAATGATCAGACAGTACCTGATGAGCCTTTCTTTGTCAACTCTTGAGGTTGATGCGTTTCATTTTTGAATTGGCGAAGGATTATTACAAAATAGTCTAGAAATTATTGCTTGCAATGAGGAAGATGCTATAACTATAGCTAAATTTCGAGTTTTAACTAAAAGTGCAGGATTATCCTTAGGAGATCGTGCTTGTCTTGCTTTAGGTAAACGCTTGAATTTACCTGTGTTAACAGCAGACAAAGTATGGACCAGTTTATCTCTGGGAATTACTATTACTTTGATTCGTTAAAGTTCATCATCATTTGACAAATACTTTTTAACAACTGAAAATTTGGAACTGCATTCAAAACAGTAATAAGGTGCGTTAATGAAATGTAACGCACCCTACAGGATTGGATATCACTAGAGATTAAAACCCACATTCCGCACTTTATGATTAAGTCGCAATAACGCCACCAAGAAAAACTGATTGAACCGACAAAATTTGTTGACATTAGAGAATTTTTACATCTGACTTCACCAAGAATAATTTGACAGAAGCAAGGATCGCTCAAGTTAGACATGGTTAAACTAAAGTGGCCTAATTTATTGGACACTTTTCGGGGAAAAAGTTTTTTCTGGGATTGACTTAAACTGAATTTGCTCAATTTGATTCTCAACTTACTTGGTAGTAATTTTGGCAATAAATCGAAAAATATTCAAGAATATCAAGAATCTCCTCAGTTAAATTACTGATGTGGCTTTGAGCATTAATCTTGACTAAATGAATCCCCTGTAAAATCTGAAATATCCATCTTAAAGTTGGTTTATCTGTGGCTTTACCAAGTTTATTTTTGACTTTTCCACCTTTCCTTTGTAGTTCCCCTCTTAACATTCTTTGTCCCAGACTATATACTAATAAGCATATTCCCATTAAAAAAACCATTGTTTCTATCCTTTTTGGGGTTTTCACCAAGACACTATCTGCTAGAAATAAGGGGTCTTTAATGAATCTAAATCCTCGTTCACAAGATTGTTGTGCTTTATATTCATCAAGCATTTCTTCCGCCGATAGGTTTTCCTTGTCGAGAACAGGCGATAATAAATCTTCCTGCTCTTTCTGTTTCGGCTTTAATAATTTGGCTCTTCTCTACTTTGTGTGATAAGCACTGATTATCATTCGTAGGAGTCTTGCTAGGCAAGGCTTTGAAGACTATATTTCTATAAAATTATCCCTATTCTTCTTCCCTCCACACAGAAACCAGAAGAGCCATAATTTCGGCTCTTCGTTACTTGTTATGGTTCGATAGGGGGGCATAAATCGACTAAATCCTTATCTGGCAAGAGACTTAATTGATTAGTTCGCTCTAGATAAAAAACAATTGACAAAAATCGCTAAATGCCTTTCTCTATAAG
>NZ_JAPZQM010000454.1:0-10383 GCF_027530565.1 Microcystis sp. LE19-10.1B
GGGCGACTGTTTTGAGTGAACAGCCAATAAACTCAGCTATTTCTCGTTGAGTTTTTCCGTCGTTTAGCAAGAGAAACATTAAAATTCTTTCCCTAACCTCTGCTCTTTCTTCTTCTTTAAGAGCTTTTTGTAAGTTTTTCTTTTCTTCTAAGTCTAGTAAATCTTTGGCTGGCATAAGTAGGATTTTTCTCAAGTTACTATTTCTATTTTAGGTGGTTTAAGTGCGTTTTAGCTTATAACCAAGAACACCCGTGGGTTCGGGGACACCCACAGCAGCAGAAGCGACGGTCAACAAATGCCGAGAGATTTTTTGAGATTATTCATACATCGAATAATTTGCTCTACGAATAAAGTTATGTGTAGATTTTAGAAGCAATTTGATTGAAGTCAACATAAAACTAGAGGATTTTACTCTATCATTAACTTATTTTAATTTTCGATGTACCTAGGATTTGCTGAATAAATCTAACAACCTTGTTGGATAAGGTTTTTAGACTTTTTTTCCCTCAAAAAGTGCCGACCATTGGAGTGATTGGGGGGAAATTCCGGGACTTTTTCCCTGAAAATTAGGTAATTGACCACCTGAAAATCGGTAAAACCCCACACCCCACACCCCACACCCTACCCCCAGGAAAAACTTTTTGCCGCAAACCCTATTTACCCTCGACCAACTCAAAAAAACCCCAGCCGACTTTCCCGATCGCTGCCGTCTGTGAGACAATCGATCGAGTGTTATCCTAAACTCCGCCAATTTTCATGTCCGACGACGCTACTATTCGCACTGCTGTACAACGTCTCTACAATACCTATCCTTTCCCCCCCGAACCGCTCCTAGATGAACCTCCTCCCGGTTACAATTGGCGCTGGAATTGGATTGCTGCCTATAACTTTTGTTGTCATCGTAAACCCGAACGAGAGGATATCCGCATTCTCGATGCGGGTTGTGGTACTGGTGCGGGAACCGAATATCTGCTCGCGCTCAACCCTTTTGCTAATATAGTCGCTATAGATATCAGTGAAAAAGCCCTAGAAATCGCCAAAGAACGCTGTAATCGTTCTGGAGTCGCACCAAAACACCGAGGTTCTCTGGATTTTCACCATTTACCCCTTGAATCCGCCACTAATCTCCCCGGAGAATTTGATTTAATTAACTGCGTCGGGGTGCTGCACCATCTCCCGGACCCGATTAAAGGGATTCAATCCCTCGCGCAAAAACTGGCCCCCGGTGGTCTGCTGCACATTTTTGTCTATGCACAATTGGGCCGCTGGGAAATCCAGTTAATGCAATCGGCGATCGCACTTTTGCAAGGAGACCGGCGCGGGGATTATAAAGATGGGGTCGCTGTCGGCCGAGAGATTTTTGCCTCCCTACCAGAAAATAATCGCATTTTGAAACGGGAAAAAGAGCGTTGGTCAATGGAAAATCATCGCGATGAGTCCTTCGCTGATATGTACGTTCACCCCCGGGAAGTGGACTATAATATCGATACCCTTTTTCAACTGATTGATGCGTCAGGATTAGCCTTTATTGGCTTTTCTAACCCTTCCTACTGGCAATTAGAGCGTTTATTGGGTAAATCCCCCGAATTGATGGCTAGAGCGCAAAATTTAGGGGAAAGGGAACGTTATCGCTTGACGGAATTATTAGACCCGGAAATCACCCACTATGAATTTTTCCTCGCTAAACCACCGATTTTGACTGCCGATTGGTCCAGGGATCAAGTCCTCGAGAATGCAGTGGCCGAAGTTCATCCCTGTCTTTACGGTTGGCCTAGTGCAAGTGTTCTAGATTACGATTATCGGCCGGTTAATCTCTCGGAGAGAGAATTTGCTTTTTTACAAGCTTGTGATGGTCGTTTAACCGTGGCAGCAATCGACGCTCAAGTTGCTTTAGGATTAACTGGTGTGCGTTCTTTACAACAGCGCCAACTACTGATTTTAAGTTAGGGAAAATTTGGGGATGTTAGAGATAGCGTCCCTTGGCAATGGGTAACTTTTAAACTAACTTGGCTAAATTTTGCCAAAAATTCTTTTTTCTCAACAATTATCCCCCTCTCTCCCCATAGTTTCAGCCCCAGAATTAACCGGGGCTGAATTATAATAGTTATATAGAGTGGACAAGGCTGATAAATTTCTGATTGGTCCGATTTTTACCCAGATCGGCAAACGGGAGTTTAGTCATTATCCCAAGATTCCGAGGCGATTAAGTCACCAATTTGATCCCTGAGAAGGTAGTCACACCGTTCTAGTTCACATTCAACACAAACCCACTCCCGAGGGGGAATGAACTGACAGAGGGTGTAGATCGGTTGGTGTCTGCTCACTACCCCCTGTTCTACCATCTGACGGACTTCGTCCTTAATCATCCTGATAGAGTAAGCGGTGGGAGCGGTGGAGAAAGTTATGGCACTCATGGGAGATTTCCTGCAAGATCTACAAAAAAGTCTTATCAATAACTATACTCTAACCTATAAGGGGACAAAAGAGATTTTTTGCTGTATCGAGGATGACAATTTTTTATATATAGCGAAACCCTCTCCCCTCACCAGTTTAGGCTTAGGTTAAGAAAAGTTAAATTTATCGGCTAAAAGCTGTCGAGTCCCCTTATACCGAATCGGCTTTTTTAGCCGTCAGGAGTCAGGAGTCAGGAGTCAGGAGTCAGGAGTCAGGAGTTAGCTTTTTCTCCCTACTCCTCTCTCACCACTTCCCACTTCCCACTTAAACTAATAAATGGGGAATAAAAATAAAAGCCGCTACGAGTAAAGCGGCGATCGAGGCGATTAAAACGGCACCAGCGGCACAATCTTTCGCTATTTTGGCTAAATCATGGTAGGATTGCCCCACCGTCAGATCTACGACTGATTCTAGGGCAGTGTTAATTAATTCTAAGACCATCACCAGAGCGCAGGTAAGGGTGACAATCGCCATTTCCATGGCATTAACCCGCAAAAATAAGCCCCAACTAACCGCTACTAGGGTAATCAGGGTGTGAATGCGAAAATTTCTTTGACTAACAAAAGCATAACGGACTCCGGCCCAAGCGTAGCGAAAACTGACTAACAGATTCGAGGCGACTTGCCAAGCGTATTCTCTTTGACTGGGATTGTTGCCCTCACTAACCTGTCCCGATCGAGGGATAAAATTATTGTTGAGATAGGGATTAGATAGGCTGGTAGATTGGTTGGCTTGATGATAGTTTGTCTTCATATTCCTCAATAATGCTTGACAAAAATAACTAACTATGTATCGGCATTTCGACGGTTTTTAACAAAGTTTCCTGTAAAGATAGCATTTCTAACAGACTTGTTTCATCGGGATGGTCCCAACCCAAAAGATGTAAACAAGCGTGGGCAGTTAACCAGGCCAATTCTCGCGCCAAAGAATGATTTTGTGTTAAAGCCTGTTGTTGTGCTGTCTCCACAGAGATGATAATATCCCCCAAATATAAAGGTTCTGTCTCTAAAATGCCCTCATCCACTGGTAAATCCACTTCCAGAGCGGCAAAAGCGAGAACATCCGTCGGTTGATCTTTGTGGCGATATTGGCAATTATAGGTCTGAATTTCTCGATCGTCTGTTAAACGCAAACTTAGTTCATAACCGGCGGCAAGGGGGAGATAATCCGATAGATAGCCTAACCATGTCTCCAACCAATAGTGCCAAGTTTCCCCATCCACAGGACTATTTCCGGGATTAAAATAATTATCCTGTAGGCATAAATCCACCCCTAGGGGCAAAGTCTCACTCACCAGATTTCACCCTAGGGACGCGTCAGATAGGAAATACCGACAAAAAAGCCTAATAGGGCTGCTGTAGTCAAAAAAAAGTGTTTTAACGAGACGCCTTTTTTCTTGACCATATTCCGCATCGCCAGCTTGACGTAACTGGGTTGCGCTTCGGTGGCGGTTTCTACTGCGGGGTCAGTGGTGCTAACAGGTTCAGTCATCAGTAATTCCCCAGACAAAGATTGATCGCTATAAGTGTAACAGATTATTAAAAAAGTGCCAAAAAAATTCAAGTCCGGGGGAAAATCGTTCCCCTTCCGGGATAGTCAAAACCGCTCAACTCCCCCACACCCCACACCCCACACCCCACACCCCACACCCCACACCCCAGCAGTCTAACCATGTCTTCCCAATATCCCGAAAGCATCCAGACTATTTTTCAAAAAATTTGGGGCTATGATAGCTTTCGCTTTCCCCAACAGGAGATTATCGAGACGATTTTAGCGGCAAAGGATGCCCTAATTGTCATGCCCACGGGATTTGGTAAATCTATCTGTTTTCAACTGCCCGCTTTATTAAAAACCGGCTTAACCCTAGTGATTTCTCCCCTAGTGGCCCTGATGGAAAATCAGGTGGAGGAATTATTAGCTAAAAAACTACCCGTCGCCCTGATTCATAACGAAATCCCCCGACAACAGAGAAAGAAAACCTTAGCAGCGATCGCAGATCAAACCCTGCGACTTCTCTATCTTTCCCCAGAAACCCTCTTAAGTCCGCCCCTCTGGTCAAAATTAACCCTTCCCCACGTTAAAATTAACGCTCTCATCCTCGACGAGGCCCATTGTTTAACCCAGTGGGGCGATAATTTTCGTCCTGCTTACCGTCGTCTTGGGGCCGTCCGTCCCGCTCTTCTGCAATCGAAACCGGCCGGCAGCCAAATAGCGATCGCTGCTTTTACCGCCACCGCTAACCCCGCTACCCGTGAGACTCTCACCCGCATCTTACAACTAGAAAAACCACAACTTTTCTTAATAAATCCTTACCGTCAAAACCTTGACTTAAGCACCAAAATATGTATTAGCCCCGGTTGTCGTCGTCATCAACTATTAAACTTCCTCACCGGTCAACCTCGACAATCCGGCCTGATCTATACTCGTTCCCGTCGCCATAGTGAAAATTTAGCGGCATGGTTGCAATCTCTCCACTATCGCACCAGTGCCTATCATGCCGGTTTATCCCCCTTTCAGCGTCGGGAAATAGAACAAAATTGGCTGCGGGGGGATTTAACTTTTGTTGTCTGTACCTCAGCTTTTGGCATGGGTATCAATAAACCCGATGTGCGTTGGGTTGTCCACTACCAACCCCCAGCTTTACTATCGGAATACCTACAGGAAATCGGCCGCGGTGGTCGCGATGGGGGTAAAATGCAGGCTCTCACCTTAATTAGTGAACCGACGGGATGGTTAGATAATAGCGATAAAAACCAGCAAAAATTCTTTAACTCCCAACAGGAACGCCAATACCGACAAGCTTGGCAAATTTTAGCCCAAATTCCCCTAGAGGGCAAAGTAGAGGCGATTAGTGCCGAATTTCCCGATGGTGCGCTCATTCTCTCCCTTTTACACAGTCTCGATCGCCTAGAATGGCTCGATCCTTTTCATTATCGGCTTATTTATCGCCATAATTCCGCCAAGATGACTTTTAAACCCAGAAATGAGATATTTCCCTATCTCTATACCCGTCGCTGTCGTTGGCACTTTCTCTTAAATGCCTTTGGTTTTCAGGAAAATGCCGATAATTTTCGCTGTGGTCATTGTGATAATTGTCGTCGCAATCGACCTCTGGTAAGCTAGGAAGCGCCAGAGCAGGGAGAGCAGAGCATTCGTACTAAATTTTTTATGTCTTTTTTCTCCTCCTGTCTCGGATTCTCCTAACCTAAGGTCAGGTTTTTGATTTTTGCAGGAGAGCTATAGCGGGTTTCCCAGAAGTTAGTCCCGATTGAATCTATCAAGAGATTTACCATACCTTACCCGAAATAATAGTGAAATTCTGTGACAAAGTGCAGCCAGATACAAGAATCTTTGCTAGATTCCTAGAAAGCTTCTGTGATCAGTCTCCTTAAAGGAGGCTGTTTGCGGTA
Organism: Microcystis sp. LE19-10.1B; assembly: GCF_027530565.1. NCBI lineage: Bacteria > Bacillati > Cyanobacteriota > Cyanophyceae > Chroococcales > Microcystaceae > Microcystis > Microcystis sp. LE19-10.1B. The sequence goes on from NZ_JAPZQM010000454.1 coordinate 5,865, forward strand.
AGCTAATCTGGCTAACAGGCTTTTGGGCGTGATATAGGGAAAAGTTCTGGCGATCGCGCCTAAATGGGGTGATGTGCCGAAAGTTGACCCATATTGTTACTCTGGAGAGTGTTATACAGAGAGTTTATGTATAATTAATAGTTATGCATATTCATAAACCAAAATCCTAAGCGTGTCGCAAGTTGAGACTTGCTATTTTTTGTCCATTAAGACGACATATTTGAATTAAAATGAAGGATTTCGTACCATTATTTCAGACAATTCTTTGGATTAGTTTAATATTTGGTTTGGTTGTCTATCTCAGACCTGAACTTAAGTTGCTACGGAAGGTGTTAACAAAAAGATTAGAGTCTGGTAGTTCTATTAAAGTTGGGCCCTTAGAGATTGGAGAATTAAGAGATGAGGTTAGAGATGTACGTAAGGAGTTGAGTGATGTTAATGAGAAAGTTTCGGATCTATTTTTAACAACAATGTCTCCAAATATGTACTTCAATCTAAAGAAGCTTAAGTCTGGAAGATTTGGAAATTACGAAATAAACAAAGGTTTAAAGAGAGAACTTTACCATCTTCGAGATATTGGATACATCGAAGTTGAGTCCATCACAGGTATTCCATCTGAAGGAAGGAATCTGTCAGATCATGTACAAATAACGCCTACCGGAAAACAGTTTGTAGAACTGAGGGAGAACATAGAATCAGAAAAGAAAATTCATAACAATTCTGGTGCAGCGGATTGATTGAAGCCGTTTGTAGAGTCGCAAAGTTTTCGGTAACCGCTGACCAGTACGATCGCCGATCTTGTAGGGTGCGTTCCCTAATGTGGCTCCTACTGCTCCACCGATCGATTTTTGGGGAACGCACCATGCACATTGATTGCAGCTGTGGGTTAAAGTGCGATGCGGAAGGCACTGGGTAGCAGATCGCTGATCTTGTAGAGACGTAGTAGGATGGGCATTAGCTCATCCTACAGACCTGTGAGATATTATAGAGGGGTCTCCAGAAGTCAAATCGTAATCAGGAGTTAGTATATGCAAGCAATCCTTTTAAGCCGTGAAGAAGTTGCTCAACGTGCAGAGAAACTGTACGAAAGCAGAATCCGCCAAGAGGTGGAAGTTGAAGAAAACATTGGCAAGATGGTTATCATTGACATTGAAACAGGTGACTACAAAGTTGATGAAAATGGCTTACACGCTGCTGACTTATTGAGCGAGAAACACCCCCATGCTCGGCTCTTTGGGATCAAAATTGGCTACAACGTTGCCGCCGCTTTTGGTGGGGGTGTTATGGAGCGTGTAGTTAAGTGATTTCAGGTATTGTGGCTAATGGACACCCGATCATCACTATCCCATTTCGGATTCCAAATCGCGCTGACTTTCCGATTGAGTTTGTAGTAGATACAGGATTTACAGATGAGCTTTGTTTACCACCCGAAGCAGTAGCATTACTGAATCTTCCTTTCAGGTACGATATGCGTGCGAATTTAGCAGACAACAGCCAAGTAATGCTGCCTCTTCACAAAGCAATTATTATCTGGAATGGTGAGGAGCGAGAAACTCGTGTATTTGCCACAGGGCGGCGACCCCTGGTTGGAACTGCTTTATTAGATAGCCATGAACTTGTGATTCAGTTTACGGAAGGTGGGTTGGTAACGATTGATGATTTGTAGTGCGATGCCGAAGGCACTGCGTAGCAGCACGCCGATCTTGTAGGGTGCGTTCCCTAAGGCGACTCCTACTGCTCCAGCGATCGATTTTTGGGGAACGCACCATGCACATTGATTGAAGCGCCGATTCAAATTTGAAGTGCACCACTGGGGGGCTTCCGATGAGGCGGCTCATCAGTAGTAGAGCGGGAGCACTTCGTTAGAATAAATCAGAGTATCATTAAGGCAAAATACTGAGTTGAGGTCAACCCTATGGCAGTTCGTCAACGGCGTTATCCCAAAGATGAGTTAGCCGAGCGAGGGCAAAAACTCTACGAATCTGGCATTCGGCAGCAAGTCGAAGCCGGTAATGAAGGTAAGATTGTAGCGATCGACATTGAAACTGGAGAGTTTGAAGTCGATGAAAACGTTGTGCCTGCAACTAATCGACTCTTTGAACGTCACCCCGATGCCCAACCTTGGATCATTCGTATCGGACATCGCGCTGTTTATCATTTCGGGGCACGGAGTTTGAAGAAAAATCCATGATGGAAGGTGTTGTAAATTTGCGGCGTGAAGCCACGCTAAGGATTGTAGTCGGAAACTCAAATCGGCAACTGCAAGCGGTTGACGCGGTGATTGATACTGGGTTCAATGGATTTTTATCTTTGCCCTCTACAATCATCGCTACATTAAATTTACCTTGGAGTGGTTCTGATTTTGTCACGCTGGGTGATGGCAGTGAAACTTATTTTGATCTGTACACTGGGACTGTGATATGGGATGGGCAGTACCAAGAGATTGATATTGCAGAATCAGAAACAGAGCCTCTACTAGGAATGGCGCTGCTTTACAGATATCGGTTGCAGGTCGATAACATTGAGGGCGGTAAGGTCAAGATTGAAGCCTTATGAGCCAGTGCTAGAAGAGATTCGGTGAGGCGCGGTCTAACAACGCAGCCGTAGGGTGCGTTCCCTAATATGGCTCCTACTGCTCCAGCGATCGATTTTTGGGGAACGCACCATGCACATTGATTGAAACTGTGGGTTAAAGTGCGATGCCGCTCCTCCCGCTCAAACCCCGGAACCCTCTGCTCTCGTTGGTCTGGGGGCCGTCGTCGCTCTGGGGGCTGGCTTCAAGCGCCGCCGCGCCTAGGCAGACAAAAACTAAGCGTTAATTGAAGGTATTACAACAGGATATCTGCAAGGGTCTCTTTTTTTGTGGGTAATTGTGAATTAGAGAAATTGACATATAATAAGAGCATAGAGCTAAATATACCTTTAAAATAGCTTTTCTCATGCCTACCGTCCTTCAAGTTGGGCCTTACAGTTTTATCTTTTTCAGTTCAGATCAACGAGAGCCAGCCCATATCCATGTCAAACGCGATCGCAAACTCGCTAAATATTGGCTTGATCCCATTACCTTAGAGAAAAACCGAGGATTCAAAGAACATGAATTAAACCAGATTGCTAAACTAATAACAGAACATCAACCCGCAATCCTAACCGCATGGCATGATTACTTTGACCCTTGAAACCGAGCCAATTGCCCATCAAGTGACCCTAACCGACGATAAATTAATAATCGACCTAGCCGACGGTCGCAGCATCACCGTTCCGCTAACATGGTACCCTCGTTTACTGCACGCCTCCCCCGCCGAGCGTCAAAATTGGCAACTCTTAGCGGATGGATGTGCTATCGAATGGCTCGATCTAGATGAGCATATTGGTATCGAAGGACTATTAGCTGGTCGGCGCAGTAGCGAGAGTTCACGCTCCCTGAATCGATGGTTAACAACTCGCAGACAAACTGTAACCGAGTAAATGGGGACAATGTTTCTGTTGTGCCACCCAAACTCCTCCATTCTTGCCCTGTAATTTATATCAAAATTTACTTAGGGTTTGCTGAATAAATCTAAAAACCTTGTTGGGTAAGACTTTTAGACTTTTTGTCAATCAAAAAGTACCAGGTATGGGAGTGATCAGGGGGAAAATTCTGGGACTTTTTCCCTAAAAATTAGGTAATTGGCCACCTCAAAACCGGTAAAACCCCACACCCCACACCCCACACCCCACACCCTGCCCCCACCGAAAAACTTTTTCAGCAGACCCTACTTAAACCTTGACAATGAGGCAGAGGCTTAACAACGAGCGATTGCGCTTTTCTTTGCGCTCTGCGATCAACCCTGCCAGATGGCAAATCTCACGCTTTTTTTGAAAAACACCAGTGCGATCGCTATCGCTGTAGGGTGCGTTCCTTAATGCAAGTCCTACTGCTCCAGCGATCGATTTTTGGGGAACGTACCATGCACATTGATTGAAGTTGTGATCCCAAATCCCGTTACAATAAAACGAGTAAAGACGAGGTTTTAGACCCGATTTTTTTGATACCATTTAGTGAATAATCGACCTCTGGTAAGCTAGGGAGCGCCAGAGCAGAGCGTTTGTACTAAATTTTCTATGTCTTTTTTCTTCTCCTGTCTCGGATTCTCCTAACCTAACGGAAGGTTTTTGATTTTTGCAGGAGATATATAGCGGGTTTCCCAGAAGTTAGTCCCGATTGAAACGCTGGCCTATCTAGGGGTTGCTGAATAAATCTAAAAACCTTGTTGGATAATATTTTTAGACTTTTTTGAAATCAAAAAGTACCAGCGATTGGAGTGATTGGGAGGAAAATTCAGGGACTTTTTCCCTGAAAATTAGGTAATTGACCGCCTGAAAATGGGTAAAACCCTACACCCCACACCCGTTACAGTAGAGCAGGAAGTCGCCTTCCCACCCCCTGCTTCAAAACCGGACTTACGACTTTCGCCGTATCCGGCTCCTGAGTAACTAGGCTACTGTCATTAGTAGAATAATAATGGGAATTATTATTTCC
>NZ_JAPZQM010000300.1:0-8254 GCF_027530565.1 Microcystis sp. LE19-10.1B
CCAAGCGTAATCTTCTAACTGATTAGCATCATCACCGAAATAATAGCGAGTAGTGGTCCCCGCACGACAGGCATATTCCCATTCCGCTTCTGTCGGTAGGCGATAGGTTTTCCCGGTTATTTGACTCAATTTCTGACAAAAGGCTTGAGCGTCATGCCAACTAACCATTTCTACCGGATTTTGGGGATTGTTTTTAAAATGAGAGGGATTTGTTCCCATTACTGCTTGATATTGTGCCTGAGTAATTGGATATTTACCAATCGCAAAACTATTTACTTTAACTAGGTGTTGAGGCTTTTCCTTATACGAAGCATCGGGACCACTGTCAGGAGATCCCATGAGAAATTGACCTGCTAGTAAGCCTACCATCTCCAGTGTTATTCCCTTGGATATTTTTTCGGTAAATGGAGTTAGCTTTGCTGGGGGAGGTGGTGGCGAAGAGGGCGCTGGAGGCGCTACTTTAGGTGACGGTGTAGGTGTTACAGTAGCGACAGGTAACTGTGTAGATGTCACATTGGGGACGCACACAACCCGAAACCCGCCGCTGTAGCCGTAGCTGCTGCGATACGCGGAACGGCAATTCCCGGGATCGTCGTCCCAAGAGCCGCCACGTACTATGTGAAAATTATTATCAGTTGTTAGCCACGCACTGCCATCCTTTGGCGCATTCTGATAGCTATTATGCAAATCGTCTTCGCGCCACTCCCAAACATTGCCACTCATGTCATATAGTCCCCAAGCATTGGGCTTTTTCTGGCCAACAGGATGAGTTGTATTCTGAGAATTTCCCCTATACCAAGCGTAATCTCCTAACTGATTAGCATCATCACCAAAATAAAAGCGAGTGGTTGTCCCCGCACGACAAGCATATTCCCATTCCGCTTCTGTCGGAAGGCGATAAGTTTTGCCTGTTATTTGACTCAATTTATTACAAAAAGCTTGAGCGTCATCCCAGCGAACCTGTTCTACCGGATTTTGCGGATTATTTTGAAAGCAATTCCTCTTTTGAAAATAAGAGGGATTGGTTCCCATTATCGCTTCATATTGTGCCTGAGTCACTGGATATTTCCCAATAGCAAAACTGTTTACTTTAACTTGGTGTTGAGGCTTTTCAAAACTTTCAGCATCGGGATCACTGTCAGGAGAGCCCATGAGAAATTGACCTGCTGGTAAGCCTACCATCTCCAGTTTTAGTCCATTGGGTAGGTTTTCGGTGAAGTTTGTCAGTGGAGTTGGCGCTACTTTAGGTGACGGTGTAGATGTCACATTAGCGATACTTTTCCCTGGAAAAATATCAAAATTTAAATCACTAGATCGCTCACACCAATAACACTTTCCGTAACTGCGGTTGTAGTAATGATTATCAATTTTGCCACAGCGTATAACCTCTTTTAGTGCAGCTTCCAAAGTACCGCGCCATTCCTCAGCCGTCGGTCGTCTGTCGGGGAATTTATGTCCCTCATTGAAACAGCGCAAAAATAAGGCGTGTAAGTCGCGATGTAAAATATTTAATGGGATTGTCGTATTACTAGGTACAACCAATTTATCACCAGAAAAAGGCCAGAGTCCCCGTCGAATTAGTTCCGACTGTTCCAGGGAATCTCCTGCTCCTTGCCACAATCCCCGAAACGGCGGCCCGCTAAATAATAGATAATAAATAACAACTCCTAATCGAAAGCGATCATGCACTTCTGTTTGATCTACATCCGCTATATTCACTCCGATTAATTCCGCCGGTGTAAATCCTTCTGAGCCAACTAAACACCGATATATTTTACCGCTATAGGGATCTGATACTTGAAATGAATCTGTGTCAATAATTGTAGGTAACGCCCGATTATTCACTAAGATATTTTCTAGCTTGATGTCTCCCAAAACATAACCTTTAGCGTGAATTGCTTGGATAATAGCGGCTATATTCCGCGCTACTACATGAAGAAAATACCAATTAGCTTCTAACTTGTCTTGTCTTCTTAACTTGGGCGTACAAAGCTTTAATAATGTTTCTGAACCCACCACTTCTGGCATTAAAAAACCAGCGACTTTTCCCTGGTTATCTTCCAAGATAGAATAGGGCCAAGCGAAGGAAATATGGTTAAGATGAGCATTAGGATCCCCAGGCCGATTTCTCACCATTAACTGTAATTTATCAACCCTTTCATTATGGGGATTGTGGTAGATTTTCGCTAAGTACCCATTAAAGTTAGTGTGCCATACTTTCGCTTCGCCACTGTTCGCCAGTTCTTGCGTCAGTGTAATCCAGCGATTCTGTAGTTGACAGCGATAAGTTAAAGACATCAAAAAATCTCCGAGTATTTGTGCTGTTCAGAAAAATTTATCTAGTCGTTTCTAATAAGTTAGATATAAGGAGCGGGTTATAATTAAATTGCAGAGAGATTTTGGGTTCGATCCCCCCTTCCCCCCTTAATAAGGGGGGTGCCGATCCCCCCTGCCCCCCTTGATAAGGGGGGTGCCGATCCCCCCTGCCCCCCTTGATAAGGGGGGTGCCGATAGGCGGGGGGATCCCCCCTGCCCCCCTTGATAAGGGGGGTGCCTGACAACTTTTAACACCTACCTACTTATTATAAGTGTGAGCATCTTGCTCACTTACTAATAATATTAAGTAGCTGGTTATAATTAAATTAAAAATGGATTTTGCCTTTAATCCCCCCTTGATCCCCCCTTGATAAGGTAGGGTTGATTCATGAATCAACCCTACCCTTGATAACGGGGGTGTCTGATAATTTTTAACGCCTACCTACTTAGTATCAATCAAATACTGGTTTGGCTGTGTCATCTTGAACGCGATCGAAGTCTGAATCGTTGCCAACGTTGGGAATCTGGCATAGCACCTCTGCTAGGGATTTTCGTTGCGGTTGCAGCAAGGCTTTTTCTAAGATTTGGCGGTGTTCGGCTTCGGCACTGATCCCGTGTTGGCTGGCTCGCTTTTTGAGAGCTTTGACGATGGCTTCATCGATATTGCGGACGATTAAATCTGCCATAGGTTGTATAGTTAATTGCTGCTTTGATGTCGAAAAAGATACTGTTTCTTGGGTAAGGAATTCATCACCTAACGGCGGAATATCAGAATAATCGATATTCTCATCCGTCATCGCATCAATTCTCTTCAAGTCGCTTTTGATAGATTTTTTGCTCACGATTGTTTTACCTAGGAACGCTATGATCCAGAAACCCGGTTTCTTAAACCCCTCAGCCTTAGTCCCATCGTAGGTTGGGTTGAACGATAGTGAAACCCAACACTTTTTAATAATTGAGTTGGGTTTCGTTCCTCAACCCAACCTACAGATTACTTTTGATAGATTTTCTGCTCACGATTGTTTGAGGTAGATTCGTTAATATTAGGTCCCAAGGTAGCACCTTGACACAAGGGATCAAAAATTTCGATCCAGAAACCGGGTTTGTCAAACAAACCCGGTTTCTTAAACCCCTCAGTTTCTTAAACAAAAAGCTAGGAGTAAGGTTTTATCATCGGTTGTTAACTTATTTAAATCCTCCCGCTCTAAAAATTCTTTGAGATCTTCCTGCAATGGCGTTTCTGTCTGTTGTAAATATTCCTCTAATGGCTGAAAAAAAGGCGGAAAAGGCTGCCAATTTTTATAATCGATCGATACCTTTTCCACTCCATCTGTCGCCACACAAATAAAGGCAACTGGCTCGGTTAAAACTTTTATTTGCATATCCTCCAAAGCATTACTAGAAATAACAAAAGTGGTTTCATTGATGTATTCCCCCTTGTCAGGCTGCAACAATAACTGATAATTTCCACCCAGAGGTTTGAAGACAATAAAACCATCTCCTATCTGCATCGCCGCTAACCGTTTTGAAGTAACCAAAACAACCAGTAAAGTTGTCGCTAGATCATTAATGTCTAACTGTTCTTTTTCGGTTTCTTCTTGGAGAATTTGCTGAACATAAGCCAACAGTCGCCGGAATATTTCCTCTAATTCTGCTTCAGTTTCAGTTGCCGCAAATGCTGTTTTTTTGAGATTTTCCTCTAAAAATTGCAGCGCTGCTTTAACTGTTATTTTCGCCCCCAAATCCGAACGTTTGGCACTACCGGCCCCATCGGCCACGGCTCCAATCAAAACATCCTGACCCAATAATTTATAAGCACCATAATCTTGACAGGGTAATCCCCCTTGCACATGAAAACTACCGATTACCGATTGACACAACGTTCTCCACATAATTAACTGTCCTCTAGGTGGTAATTTGTCCCCAATTCACTGGTGGTAAATCGATCGCCTCTCCAATTTTACCACCAGAAACTCGTTTCATTGAGTTACTTAACCACTGAAATAAATCCCGAAAATCTAACCCATTGAGTAACACGGGGGGATTATTAGAAATCTGTTTGAGCTTCTCCATATCGGCCCCCTGAACACCTACAGAAAAAAATAAAACCCGATTTTCTGCTTCTCCTTGTTTTACCCGTTGCGCCGCCAGATTCCATTGATCCGTAGGCGCACCATCAGTAATTAAAAATATCCAGGGACGATAATATTGGATACCATAACTTTTATAAATCGCCTTACGATCTTCGATTAAATCTAAGGCCAATTCAATCGCTTTTCCCATCGGAGTTAAGTCTCCTGCGGTTAAAGTAGGTGGCGTAAATTGGTCAATCCCGACAAAATCTTGCACGGTTTTAACCCCTCCATTACCAAAGGTAACAATGGCGGTTTCTACACTCAACGTCGCTTGGGTATCCCGCATCACATCCTGCTGAAAGGTTTTGATACCATCATTGAGAGCCTTAATCGGTTCCCCTGACATTGAACCAGAGGTATCTAGTAGTAATACCACAGGACAGCGATTTTCCTGATTTTCGACAAATTCAGCCACACCAATCGGCATTTTTTGCAAGCCTCCTAATTTTTTGAACTGGGGGAACTATGGGTATCTTAGGAATTGGGATTATCTACTTTTTGTCCTATTATATTATCTCTGCCAGTCCCATCAGAAAAGATATCTTTCCCTTAAGCAGGCAGGTGTTAAAAGTTGTCAGACACCCCCCTTATTAAGGGGGATCCCCCCGCCTATCGGCACCCCCCTTATCAAGGGGGGCAGGGGGGATCGGCACCCCCCTTATCAAGGGGGAGCCCCCCGCCTATCGGCACCCCCCTTATCAAGGGGGAGCCCCCCGCCTATCGGCACCCCCCTTATCAAGGGGGAGCCCCCCGCCTATCGGCACCCCCCTTATTAAGGGGGGATTAAGGGGGGATCGAACCCAAAATATATCTTCAATTTAATTATAACCAGCTACTTAAGCTGAACGCAGGATTTGATTTTTGACTATTAGTCGCAGGGTTTGTTGCAATTCCTCGCGACTGTGAATTTCCTCCAGACGGTGAACTGGAACACCTTGATCGAAGAGAATTAAAGTAGGCAGACTACGCAGACGAAAACTATTAGCTAACTTAAAATTCTCATCGGCATTGACACCGACTAATTGAATCGCACCTTGACAGTCATTTTGCCAAGAACAGAGGGTGGGTTGGATTAAACGACACAAACCACACCAAGGAGCCCAAAAATACACGAGGACCGGACGAGAAGACTCTAAAACTAGCTTAGGGAAGCTCTTTTCGTTGACAGATAGCATCATGTCTAAACCGATTTTATAAAAACTTAATTTTGATATGGCAACCATTCTACACCAATCGGGATCAATAAGAAAGGGGTTGGGAGCAAAATCACCAATAAATTTTACTTGTTGCTTGTATTAGCCAAGGATGCGCCCACCAGAGGAGTAAAATAAACCCTGTTACTCCTAGATAGGCCGGACGAAGGAATTCTTGCCATTTTAGGCTTTGCCGACCATCGATAATCGCTAAAAAGGGAATCACCGAGGTGCGTTCTTTGATCTTTAAAAATGCCTCTCCGTAACGGTCTTCTAACCGGCGATCGCCATGCCAGACGGCGAAAAGATGATGGGCAATTAAACCTAGGGAAGTCAATAGGGTAAAGCTTGTCCCTAACCAGAGGGTGTGAGCAATACACCAGATCACCTGTCCTACCATCTGGGGATGACGGGTAACGCGCAGGATGCCGGTTTCGTAGAGATGAACCTGCGGTTTTTGGATAGCGGCGATCTCCAGCAGGTTAAAAGTGGCAGGATAGAGAAAGAAAAAAGAAATGGCCGAAAGTATCCAAACTAGGGTTTTTACTCCGGTTACTCCCTGTACTTGCCAGAGAAGCAAACCATCATAACGATGATTGAAGAAATAAACTACTAAAATTACCGCTAGAGGGATACTCACAAGGGCAAATAATACCCGATACAGTCGCGCACCGATGATAGCTTCTCCCCCCATTCGTAAACTGGCTAATCCGCTATGGGCGACGGCAAAACCCAGTAATAAACCTAACATGACCCAATGACTAGCGAATGCCACTTTTACCCTCTTGATTGACTAAATTTTTCTCCGAATTCTATTTTAAAGATTGATGGTTAATTTTTCGCCCCCTTTTTTTTGTATTGCCAGTATCGGGGATTCGGGGCAAAATAAAAGTATGCTTCCTCAAAGCGACCCCCAAGAATATACCCGAGGAACTATCTAATTTTGCAACTTTTTAGATAATATGTCTTATCCCCAAAAGCGATTTGTGATGGTCTGTCAGCATTCTTCCTGTTTGGTACAGGGTGCGTCGGAGCTTCTTTTAGCTTGGCAAACGGCAGCTCTCCCAGAAGATGTCATCGTTATGACCAGTGGTTGTCAAGGACAGTGTAGCACTAGCCCCACGGTGAGAATTATTCCCGAGGAAACTTGGTACTGTCGTGTTAAACCAGAGGATGTCAATCAGATTGTCGAAGAACATTTAAAAAACGGTCAACCGGTTGAGCGTTTACTCCATCCACCCATTCACGCTCAATGGCAGTAAACTTGATCATCAATTTTTAAGTGATGCTTCACAATAGTCTTTTGCTCCTAGGTTAACCCCTTTGAGTGCCTGTGATTTCAGCTTAGTCTATTGTCTATGAGCGACTTAAAAATTCCCACAGCCAAGAGAGAAATAATTGCCGTGATAATTGTCCCCAAAAGTAGCTGTTATGTCATGAAAATAGTATATGAAAGACGGTTGTAAACCACAGATAAACAACAGATAAGCTGGTGTAGATTTAGGAGTTAATAACTTAATGGCTGTAACTACAAATCAAACAGGTGTAGCCCCTCTTTTGATCAATGGCAGACCCTTAAAAGCGATTAACACCTTCTACAATAAACAACGTTCCCGCTTGCAATCTCAACTGAAACCCCGAAATAATCTCCCCTCATCTAAGAGATTGATATTCCTCACCCATCAACGAAACTGTCGAGGAGAAAATTACCTACACACAGCCAGCAAAAGAGTAATAGATTGCTGTATTATTCATCAAATAGGGACGTTAATAATTGGGCATAATGAGCGCATGAAACAATCTCTTAATCTAGGAAAAAGAAATACTCAACAATTGGTCAATATTCCTCATTATAGATTAATAAAAATGTTAACCTATAAAGCTCAATTAAAAGGAATAAAAGTCATAATAACCGAAGAATCCTCTACCTCACAATCGAGTGCCTTAGATAGGGATGAGTTACCTAAATATGGTTATTAAAAACTGATTATTTATTCTCCGTTTTGCATGAGTGCCTCTTGCATGAGTGCCTGTCCTGATATGTAGCCTATACTCAAAGGATTTAGTATGAGTTAACTAAATATGGTGAAGAAAAACCATTATTTAAGGGAAAAAGGTTAGCTAGGGGACTTGATAAAATGGGAACAAATCAGTTGTTAAATGCCGATGTCAATGGGGCATTTAACATCATTAGAAAAGTAATTCCTGATGTCATTGACCAGGGAATAAAGGGTTTGCCGTTTAACCCGCTCCGTGCTTGACCCACTACGAATGAATAAGCTTTCAGACTTTTAAGTAAGGCTTGCTGAATAATGGTAAAACCCTTTTAAAATAAGGCTTTTGACCTGTTAAAATCCGATGTTAGTGCTGCGAAAATAGGATTGGAACCTTCAAAAACCTGCCATTATCCTTATTATAGTACATACACTGGTACAAAGAAAGAGGGTAACAAAGCCTGAAACGACCGGCTACTAGACCTCCTGCAAAAGTCTTATTCAGCTACTTGATGATAGCCTAAAGCAAGTTCATAGTTGTAAATGCCAGCGATTAAATTAAATCTCAGACCAAAACGCCGTCTCCGATTCCTATATCTTGATGATAAAATTCTAA
>NZ_JAPZQM010000738.1:0-16218 GCF_027530565.1 Microcystis sp. LE19-10.1B
CGAGCATTCGGAAAGGAATCTTGGAGTCGGGGTCGGTTTGAAATTCGGTATGGAGAATTAGTTGCTCTGACTGCAAAAAAATCAGAGAATCGGCACGAATGGGGTCTAATTGTAATTCTGTCGGGTCGAGGACGGTTAAGGAGAGGGGAGAACCCAATAACCAAGTGGCTAGATCATCGGAGAAGTTTTCGGCAATAAATTTACAAATATTATCAAACATCGTCAGGGATTACTTTCCGTTTCTCCTAGGATACCCTCGGTCGCCGGTGTTGACATCCTGTATTTGTCGTAACTGTTGCCGAGGCGAATCGTAGCGCAGAATACATTATAGGCAAAATTCAATTCTACTCATGGACTAAATCCCATAGATATCGGCAAATTCGTCACATCTTCCCAGAAATTTCTTGACAATTGCTAGAGGAAAGGGTACATTAGGAGCAGATTTTCTGAAGTTTTATGTCCCTATCTAAAGTTATCAATCATGGGGGGCGGGAGAAGCGTAGCTTATCAAAGGCTCTGCTGAAATCCTTTTCCCTAGTCACGGCCACTGCGATCGGATGTATTAGTGTCGCCACCAGTGCCACTGCGGCCAGTTTTTCCTTCGCTTTCGGTAGCGAAGGTTCGGGGAACGGTCAGTTCATGCTCCCCCGTGGTATCGCCGCCGGTAGAGGTGGTAATATCTATGTAGCCGATACGGATAACAATCGGGTACAGGTATTCAACTCTAGTGGTGTCTTCCAGTCCGCTTTCGGTAGCCAAGGTACGGTGAACGGTCAGTTCCAAGGCCCCTACGCTATCGCGGTCGGTAGCAGTGGTAATGTCTATGTAGCCGATACGGGCAACTTTCGCGTACAGGTATTCAACTCCAATGGAGGCTTCCAGTTCGCTTTCGGTAGCTTCGGTACGGGGGACGGTCAGTTCCAAGGCTCCTACGGTATCGCTGTCGGTAGCAGTGGTCATGTCTATGTAGCCGATACGTTCAACAATCGCGTACAGGTATTCGACGACCGTGGTGTCTTCCAGTTCGCTTTCGGTAGCCAAGGTTCGGGGAACGGTGAGTTCGAAAGCCCCTACGGTATCGCTGTCGATAGCAGAGGTTATATCTATGTAACCGATACGTTCAACGATCGCGTACAGGTATTCGACGACCGTGGTGTCTTCCAGTCCACTTTCGGTAGCTTCGGTACGGGGAACGGTGAGTTCAGTAGCCCCTACGGTATCGCTGTCGGTAGCCGTGGTAATATCTATGTAGCCGATACGGTCAACAATCGCGTACAGGTATTCAGAACGCCCGAACCTTCTAGTATTATCGGATTAGGCATACTAGGGGGCGGTTTAGTGGTGCGTCGCCTCGCTAAACGTGGTTAATCGGTGTGGAGTGGGGAGATGAGTTAAAATTTTCCTAATTCCCCACCCTTTGCAGTTAAAAGCTTTAATTGTGCTGCTGTCTTTGTAATTCCTTGATCGCATCGGGGGATAAATCAGTAAATTGGGCGATTTCTGGGATAGGAAAGCCAGCAGATAGCATTTTTAGGGCAATTTGTCGAGCTTTTTCTTCTTTACCCTCCTCTTTGCCTTCCTCTCGGCCTTCCTCTCGGCCTTCCTCTCGGCCTTCCTCTCTGCCTTCCTCTCTGCCTTCCTCTAAAATATCTTGATAGATGACGGATTCTCTCATAATGTCACTCCGAAGGATTTTTTTAATCGTCTCTCGATTTAATACTAACCCAGCGAGAATACTGGTAGCGGCGGCGAGATTGCTTTGCACCTGTTTTTGAGAGATAGTTTCTAGAGAACGGGACACCAGACTTAACACCTGTTCTGGATCATCGGTATTGCTGAGGATGGCAAAGGGTAATAAACCGGGATGATGGAAAAATTGTGGTGTATTTTCTTCCCAAAGACGGATGACTTGAAAGGAATGAAAGGTTTCCCCCAGACGGAAAGTATTTTCTTGCACTAGGGGGGAATCACTGCGTCGCAGATAAATTACCACTTGACGCATTTGTTTTTGGGGATGACGACGATAGACGCGAATCCGATAATCGAGCATTCGGAAAGGAATCTTGGAGTCGGGGTCGGTTTGAAACTCGGTATGAAGAATTAATTCCTCTGACTGCAAAAAAATCAGAGAATCGGCACGAATGGGGTCTAATTGTAATTCCGTCGGGTCGAGGACGGTTAAGGAGAGGGGAGAACCCAATAACCAAGTGGCTAGATCATCGGAGAAGTTTTCGGCGATAAATTTACAAATATTATCAAACATTGCGAGCGTTCTGCCTTTGTAATTACTACCATCCACATCAATAAATTCAAGATTACTTGCTATCAATTCCTAAACAATTAAGCTAAATAAACCCCCGATCATTAGTAAAAGTCTTTGATTTCATGGTAATCTTTGACCCAAGCTTACGAAATATTATATCACCGATTAAGATAGATCATGATTTAATCTTGTTTTAAGTTCACAAACATAATTAACGGTAGCATAATCTGTCTTAATAATTAACTTTACTTCAGCCAGTAATTGACCAGATATATAGGGTTTATCTTCAATATTTTCCTGAAAATTAGGTAAGGATTCCAGACAGTTCAAATATTTATGAAATAGGGAATATTTGGGATACATAAGCAATAAAAATTTACCTTTTTTCTAAGATTAGTAAATATTCAGATTTCATGCCATCAGGATTTTTATTCTTGCGAGATTTGAATAATTGTCTGGTTTTAATTCTATCCTCAAAGACGGTATCAAAAATAAAGCCATTTTCCTGAAAATATTCCCCTAATATTCGCCAAGTTTCTACTTCCACCCCATCCACTTTCGGATTACCCACAAAAATGCAAGCTTTCCCAGCTTGTTTTAATTTTCTGGTGGCATTTTCTAAAGCGTTGATAGTGTGACAAAAATAGGAATCGAGTATTTTATGTAAATTCTCTTTCTCTAAACTTGATCTCACTTGATTTAAGGTTTCGGTTTCGATTAATCTGGTAGCCTGTCGGTAGGGAATTTCTAGCTTAGAGATTTTTTGCACTTCTTTTTCTGTATATCCTAACCAATATAAATCTAGTTTTGCTGTTCTGATATATTCCTGTGCTTGCAGATAGGGGGGGGAACTAATTAAACAATCTAACTCTAGATTTTGCTCAATCTCAAAAGTGGCACTATCTACTCCTCCATAAAAAAGCACCTGATTATAATTGCGCCAAGTTACGGTAATATATTGATTGACGCTGGTTAAAGTTTCAAAACTCATCTCTTTAATCGTTCGTTTTAATTCCTCTTGCCAATTTCTTTGTAATAGTTCCTGTATATCTGATTTTTTGTATTTCGATTGAAATAATTTAGGTTTGGTATGTTCTGCATAGGAAAACTGTTTACTAACTTTCACTAAAACCGCTTGAATAATCTGGGAATACAAATCAGGTTCTAGACTTTTTTGACCAGCCCAAAGTTTCTGTAAAACTGCTAAAATCTCCTCTGGATACCAATAGTTTAAATTTGACCACTGAGGGATAAATTTATCCTTGCTGGCAAAAACTTCTAAGATTTTTTTATCTAACTCTGAGTAACTCAATGGTTCTTGGTGTTCTGTGATCTTAATCGGTATAATATGGTTTAAAAGATAATTAAGATCAGTTAAAACCGCATTTCTTTGACAAAGTTTAGCTTCTAAACCCACCGTACCCGAACCAGCAAAAGGATCGATAATCCAATCATCCTTTTTAGTGTAATTATCAAGACAGAATCTCACCACTTGGGGAATAAATTTGGCAGGATAATAATAGATGCCGTGGGTTAGATAACTGGTGCTGGTGATTTCTGGTACTAAATCTCGAAAGGAAACTAATCGCGGGGTTCCCCGATTAATTTCTTCTAAATTATTAGAATCGAAAAGTTCTAAGTAGGGAGGCACAATTATTTGTAGGATGGGTTAGCGGTAGTGTAACATGAGCGGGCGTTGGGTTTCATGCTTCAACCCAACCTACGTTCATCTTATATTTAATTCCACCCACCCACTTAACTGCATGATTCGGCTATCAATTCTCTCTAGGGTGGACTAGCCAATTAAAATAAAGATTAAAACCGTAGTTGATCAATATTCTAACTTATCGTCCCCTAACCTAACCGACAACTCAGCTTTTTTACTTTTTACTTAACGTGATATACTGCCAAAGGAAAAAATGACGTTTTAATTAGTCTGCGTGAATAGCCAATCCTCGACGATTATAGAACAGGTTAGAGTTCTTGACCCCCTGACACAAACCGATCGCATTGCCGATGTCTGGATTGAGGAGGGGGTAATTAAAGCGATCGAATCTCAGCTTCCCCCAAGAGAAAATAGTAACTATATTTCTGGTCAAAACTGTATTTTTGCTCCCGGATTAGTCGATCTCTACAGTCATTCCGGGGAACCCGGCCACGAGGACAGAGAAACCCTCGCATCTCTGATCGAAGCTGCCACGGCCGGAGGCTGCACCCGGGTGGCAATTCTCCCCAATACTCTCCCCCCCCTCGATCACCCCGCACTCATTAGCACATTACAGCAAAAAAGTCAAGGGTTTTTTGACTCAAAATCGACTCGTCTGCATTTTTGGGCAAGTCTCACCCTGGGAAGACAAGGGCAAAAAATGACGGAATTAGCCGATTTAATGCCTGTAGCGGTGGGTTTTACCGATAATCGCAGTCTGGAAGATTTGGGACTGTTGCGGCACTTATTGGAATACCTAAAACCCTTCGGTAAAAATATCGCCCTTTCCCCCGTAAATCAGCAATTAAAGGGTAATGGAGTCATGCGTGAGGGAGAAACCTCGATTCGCTTCGGTTTACCGGGGGATCCTGCTATTTCCGAAACCACTGCTTTAGCCACAATTTTAGAAATCGTCGGCGAAATTAATACACCTGTTCACCTAATGCGAATTTCTACCCGTCGAGGAGTGGAATTAATTCGCGAGGCAAAAATGCGGGGATTGCCGATAACCGCTAGTGTGACGTGGTTGCATCTGCTCTTAAATACAGGATCGATCGCCAGCTATCATCCCAGTTTACACCTCGCTCCCCCCTTGGGCAACGAAAGCGATCGCAAGGCGTTAATTGCGGCAATTAAGGAGGGAATTATCGATGCAATCGCGATCGATCATCGTCCCTATACCTACGAAGAAAAAACCGTCTCTTTTGCAGAAGCACCCCCCGGCGCGATCGGGTTAGAATTAGCTTTACCGCTACTCTGGGAAAAATTAGTAATAACCGGACAATTATCAGCTTTACAATTATGGCAAGCGCTTAGTCTCAATCCCTGTCATTGTTTACAACAAAAACCGGCATCTCTCAACCCCGGTAATCCCGCAGAAGCAATTCTTTTTCATCCCCAAGCAAGCTGGAAAGTAACGGCAAATAATCTTCACTCCCTCAGTCATAATACTTTCTGGTTAAATCAAACAATTACGGGAAAAGTCTTAGAAATGTGGAATTTTTAAAGGGTGGCCAATTTCTATCTTGAGACTCTCCTAGTTTTTTGGATAATGATCAGCTAGAATTCTAGAGAGAACTAGAGTAATGCCATGGAAAAAGAACTGGTATCGGACAAGCGCGGTTATCTGCTTCGCACGGTGGCAGAAGCTAAAGAAATTGTCCTTAATTGGTTGCGGGAAATAAATTTAGTTAATGCGATTAAATTAGGTTTACCAGAAGTGGATGACAGATATCATATTTGGCGAATTCCTTTATGTAATGAACAGAAAAAAACCGTTGGGGAAGTGGTGATCGATGCCTACACCACCGAAATTTTGTTAGATAAAACAACTCGGACTGAAATTATTATCGCTCGTCTGTTAAAACAGGATGAATCTAAATTAGAAACCCGCAAGAAAACCAAAAAAGAATACAAGCTTTCCTCTCTGAGAAATACCATCGGATTTGGTGATTGTGGCGAACTTTTGGAGGAAATGCCAGCAGAAAGTGTTGATTTAATCTTTACCTCACCACCCTATTTTAATGCTCGCCCAGAATATTCGGAATTTGAAGAATACGAAACCTATCTATTGAAGCTGCGACAGGTAATCAGAAAATGCCATCGAGTTTTGAGTGAAGGGCGTTTTTTTGTCATTAATATTTCTCCCGTGCTGTTGCGTCGTGCTTCCCGTAATCAAGCTTCTAAACGTATTGCTGTCCCCTTTGATTTGCATCGAATTTTTGTTGAGGAAGGTTACGATTTTATTGATGATATTATTTGGCTAAAACCAGAGGGAGCAGGGTGGGCAACTGGTAGAGGGCGCAGATTTGCTGCCGATCGCAATCCTCTCCAATACAAAACTGTGCCGGTGACTGAATACGTTTTAGTCTATCGTAAACACACGGATTTACTCATCGATTGGCATATTCGTAATCATCCAGATCAAGAAGTAGTAAAAGCCTCAAAAATTGCCGATGGTTATGAACGCACTAATGTCTGGAAAATTAACCCAGTCACCAACTCAAAACATCCCGCCGCTTTTCCTGTAGAATTGGCAGAAAAAGTGATTACCTATTACTCTTTTAAAGGTGATGTGGTTTTAGATCCCTTTGCCGGTTCAGGAACCGTGGGACTAGCGGCCACTTCTTTAGATAGACGTTTTGTTTTATTCGAGAGTAATTTTCATTATATTGAACTGATACGAAAGCTAATTACTGAAGGCAATAAGACTGATTTAGACTCAGTTATTTGGCTTAAGTAGGTAGGCGTTAAAAATTATCAGATGCCCCCCTTATTAAGGGGGGATTAAGGGGGGATCGAACCTAAAATCCATTTTTAATTTAATTATAACCAGCTACTTAATTGTCCGTTAGAAAACTAACAATGAGCGAGGTAAACACCATGACAGCCGGTAAAAGTCACGCTTATTTTACTCCAAAAGACTATCTGGAAATAGAGAAAATTAGTCCCATTAAACATGAATATATACAAGGGCAAATCTTGGCGATGGCGGGGGCCAGTAAAGCCCATGTTATCATCACAGGTAATCTTTCGGCCCAATTAATTAATCATTTACGGGGTAGTGGTTGTCTTGCCTACGCTACCGATATGAAAGTGCGTCTCCCTAGCTTAAATATCTTCTATTATCCCGATTTTGCCATTACTTGTGACCAACGGGATCGAGTTTCCCAGGAAGATTTTATCCTGCATCCGCGAGTGATTATCGAGGTTTTATCCGACTCCACGGCAGCCTTTGATAGAGGCGATAAATTTGCCGATTATCAAACTATCCCTGAATTAGAGGAATATCTATTGATCGAGCAAAAACAAGTCCTAATCGAACAATATCAACGTCAATCTAATAACCTCTGGATTCCCCATATTTATCACGCGGGAGATTTAATCACTATTAACTGTATTAACTTTTCTTGTCCGATAGAAACTCTTTATCAAAACCTAGAAATTCTTAGCTAGAATCTTCACCGTAAAAATAAATAGTAAAATGGGGTCAGGTACTAGGATAAATTTCCCCTATTTCCTAACCCCCCAACAACTTAGATAATTAACCCCTTTGTCGAGTATTGATCACCTCACCGGCTGCATTAACTAACTCTAGCTGTAGCGGCATTTGTCCCATAGCGTGAGTGGAACAACTTAAACAGGGATCATAGCAACGAATACCCGCTTCCACCCGGTTTAACATCGCTTCAGGAATTTCGCCACCATGGATATAATGTTGGGCGATTTGTTTCACCGTTTGATTCATGGCCAAATTATTATTACCCGTGGCAATAATCAAATTCACCGTTTCAATCAAACCATTCTCATCCACTTTATAATCATGGAATAAAGTACCCCGGGGCGCTTCACTAACTCCCACCCCTTGCAGATTATTAATTCCTGCTTCGGCGCGACAGCGTGGAGAAACTATATCGGGATCGTCGATTAAAAGTTCGATACGCTCTAAACAGCCTAAAATCTCCACTAATCGGGCATAATGATAGTAAAAAGAAGAGGTGGCTACACCACCGACCCGATGGCGATATTCCCGTAACTCGATATCCGCCCCCTCCGTGCCAAAATGGGAACAAACATTTAAGCGCGCCAACGGACCAACCCGATAGATACCGTTGGGATAACCGAGGGGTTTATAGTAGGGAAACTTTAAATAAGACCATTTTTCTACTGATTCGCCGATATAATCGCGATAATTGTCTTCGCTGAGGTTATCGGCCACAATATTGCCTTGACTATCGGTAAAACGAATATGACCGCCGTAGTGTTCCCACTCGTCCCGTTTACCGACCAATCCCATAAACAGGGAAGGGAAATTACCAAAAGCGGCGATTTCTGTGGTTAAATTGTCTAGAAGTCCTTTAAACAGGTTTAAGGCCGTGTAAAGAGTCGCTTTAGACTCCGGCAGTCGTTCTTTAATCCATTGTCGCCCTTCTTCGCTTAAGGGAGAACGCACACCTCCCGGGACAGACCAAGCGGGGTGAATTTTTTTTGCTCCCAAAAGTTCAATAACTTTCTGTCCAAATTGACGTAAACGGATGCCCGCTCGCGCTAGGTCAGGATCGGCGGCGATTAAACCGAAAATATTCCGTTTAGCGGCGTCACTTTCCCAACCAAGCAGAAAATCGGGACTGCTAAGATGGAAAAAGCTTAAAGCATGGGATTGGGTTAACTGTCCCAAATTCATCAAGCGCCGCAGTTTTTCCCCCGCGGGGGGGATTTGCACCGCTAGAATTTTATCACCAGTTTTGGCGGCACAAAGTAGGTGACTAACGGGGCAAATGCCGCAAATCCGGGCAGTAATTCCCGCCATCTCCCACATCGGCCGTCCCTCGCAGAATTTCTCAAAACCACGATACTCGACCACATGAAAACGCACGTCATCCACTTCCCCCCCATCGTCAAGGAAAATCGAGATCTTGGCATGGCCTTCGATCCGGGTGACGGGATCGATAACGACGGTTTTAGTCATAGTAAGTCCTCATTGTTCAGGAGTTTCACAGAACGGCATTGTGGAGATTGCGATCGAGCTTGGTTTCAAAGATAATTTATCCCGATCTCCGCCCTGCTGTTTCTATGATAGTTATTACCCTCCTAGCAATCCTAATTTTTTTGACAATTTTTTCCGATTCTCAATCGGAAAAAAATTTAAAATTTTGTAGCAAATACTACAGAAAATAGTTCGGGAATCCGCAATGATTGTGTCTCTCTTTGCTGGTGTTGATCGGTCATTATATATATAGAAGTCGGTTCTCGGCTGTTAGTCTTCCTCTCAAGGCTGAGGGCGAAAGGGTCGGAATTCAGCTAGATTGTTGACGGCTAATCGGGAAAATCACCTTTTTGTTTTGTAATCTTACCTAACAGTATCAGCGGCACTGCCGAGGATTCAGGAAAAAGCGACCCAAAAACAAGCGATTGTAGTTGATAGTCCTACACTATAATACTTTTGTTCTGGATGTTGAGAAAAAAGCATAGACTTAACATCATACCAAAGAATGAATTAACTTTGAACCTTTAGGGGATTGCCCGCGTCTAAAAGCGCAGGATACAATCAAAGAAATTCCGATCAAACTCATACCGACTTCAGATAAGCCAGACTCACCCGCGAGTCGGAATAGTAACAGACTTTTTCTGTGTCAAGGAGTCACCACCAAACCAATGCCCACCGCAAAAACCAACCAAACTCAATCACAGCCCACCCTCAATGCCGATATGGTGCGTACCTATCTGCACGAAATTGGGCGAGTTCCCCTCCTAACTCACGAACAAGAAATTATTTACGGCAAACAAGTCCAACGGATGATGAGCCTGTTAGAAGCGAAAGAAGCACTATCGAAGCAATTAGGACGGGAACCACAGCGCTTGGAGTGGGCGGATTCGGTGAATTTAAGCGAAAATGAACTGGATCGCGCCTTGAAAACCGGCGATCGAGCTAAACGGAAAATGATTGAAGCTAACCTCCGCTTGGTAGTTGCGATCGCCAAAAAATATCAAAAGCGGAACATGGAATTCCTAGATCTAATTCAAGAGGGTAGTCTGGGATTAGAAAGGGGTGTAGAGAAATTTGATCCCACCAAAGGTTATAAATTTTCTACCTATGCCTACTGGTGGATTCGACAAGCGATTACCCGTGCGATCGCTCAACAGGCCCGCACCATTCGTTTACCCATCCATATCACCGAAAAACTGAATAAAATCAAAAGAACCCAGCGCGAACTCGCCCAAAAACTGGGCAGAAGTGCCACTCCCGCCGAGATTGCCCTAGAATTAGAGCTAGAACCCGCTCAAATCCGCGAATATCTCAGTATGGCTCGTCAACCCATCTCCCTTGATGTGCGCGTCGGCGATAACCAAGATACGGAATTGTCGGAACTATTAGAAGATAGCGGAGTTTCTCCCGATACCTTCATCACCCAAGAGTTATTACGGCAAGACTTAGCCAATCTCCTGGCCGAATTAACCCCCCAACAACGGGAAGTGATTACTCTCCGTTTCGGTTTAACCGATGGCAAGGAGTTATCCCTAGCCAAAATCGGTCAGAGAATGAACATCAGTCGGGAACGGGTGCGACAATTAGAACACCAGGCCCTAGCTCATTTACGCCGTCGCCGGGCCAACGTCAAGGAATATATTGTCGCCAGTTAGTAAAATTAGCAAATAACCAAGAAGGAGAGCGCAAGCTCTCTTTTTTTTGGGTTTATTATTGCTAAATTTTTAACCAACCTGAACAAAAAAAGGGTAAATTTTGCCAGTGTACTTAGGGTTGGCTGAAAAAGTTTTTCGTGGGGACAGGGTGTGGGGTGTAGGTTTTTACCGATTTTGAGGGGGTCAATTACCTAATTTTCAGGGAAAAAGTGCCTAAATTTCCCCCCCCCCGATCACTCCCAGATCTGGTAATTTTTGATTGACAAAAAGTCTAAAAGTCTTACCCAACAAGGTTTTTAGATTTATTCAGCAAGCCCTAAGTATCTTTTCAGAACTGGGGAGGGAAGAGAAAGGAACCTCCAGAGGCGGCAATCCCTATAAATGGGCGCTCAGAGACTCTTACGCAGTTTAAATTCAGTACAGCTTACCACAACCGACAGCGAGGCGAGTAGCACCGGCGGGTATTTTATCGAATAAAAAAGAGATCTCAGGTTAAAAATTCAATAAAGAGCATAAATAAGCTTATTTATGCTCTTTAATGCCTAATTAGGGCTTGCTGAATAATGGTAAAACCCTTTTAAAATAAGGCTTTTGACCTGTTAAAGTCCGATGTTCATGCTGCGAAAATAGGATTGGGACTTTCAAAAACCTTGCATTATCCTTCTTGTGGTACATCGCTTGGTACAAAAAACAAGGGCAACAAAGCCTAAAACGACCGACTCCTGACGACCGGCTACTGACTCCTACCCCCAGGAAAAACTTTTTCAGCAAACCCTATTTTGTTTTTGGCCGAGACTATTTAAATTATACGCCTTGGCTACCGCTGCTAAATCTCCCAGAAACCAAGATTCTAATTCATGGCAAATAATCCGAATTAAGACTTGAGCATCACTGGCATTTTGACAAATTTCCCCTAGGTCTTTTTTGAGTTTTTGACAGTCGTGGGAATCCTGATCGTGAACAATAATAAGTTTGGTATTGGGACTAGATTTATTGAAAGCTTTGAGTTTTCTAGGAATAGATTTTGCTAGGTCTTGTTTACCTTGATGACTAATACATTTATAGCTGATTTCTGGGGGAATAAGCTTAGGCAAAAGTTCTTCTAACACATTTTTTATAGATGACTCTTCTAGCAAAAATACGATATCATAGTTCATTAGGGTGCTACTCCTTCAAACCAGCCTTGATTCCAAAGATAGCCGGGTAAATCGCCTGCCGCTACTAAGTTTTTGAGGATTTCGCTATCGGCAGCCCTATGGATTTTGGTGATACCTTGGCATTTAATTAGCCAGAAAATACTAGCTAGTGGAACCGCATTGATAAAATCGGGGGAGTGGCTAGAAACAAATACCTGACCCCCCCGATCACTATAGTGGGCGAATTCTTCGGCTAGTTCTTTTAATAAAGTAGGATAAAGTTGGTTTTCTGGTTCTTCGACACAGAGTAGGGGATGAGGATTGGGATCGAATAGTAATATTAAATAAGCGAACATTTTCATAGTTCCGTCAGAAACATAGCGATCAATAAAAGGGTCTTTAAAGGCCTGATCTTGAAAACGTAAAATCAAGCGACCGTCTTCGGTTTCTTTGGCTTCCACAGAGGAAATACCCGGAACTCGTTGTTTCATTTTTTCGAGAATTTGCTGAAAAATTTTGGGATATTGTTGATAAATATATTGAGCAACTGTAGCTATATTGTCGCCAGTAGGGGATAAGTGTTCAGCATAAGATATTTCTTTACTTCCTCTAGCTTCGCTAATATGAAAGTCAGAAACGTGCCAATTTTCAATCAGAGAACGAAAGGCTGTAGCGGCTTTAAAACGTTGAAATTGTCCTAATCCTTTGATTGCTAGTATATCGTTAGATTCTAGCTGTTGTTCTTCTCGATCGAGTTCTTTATCCGGTTTACTAAAATCTTCTTCGTTGGTGATAGCATATCCTTGACCAAGTTGAAAATCTAAAAAATGAAAAGGTTTACCGTGTTCACCCCGTTTATAGCGAAGTATTTCGCGTTTGATAACGGGGCGATTATTGTTTTGTCCAATTATGATTTGATAAGTAACCAGACGTTCTGTATCTAAGATTTTCATGGGAAATTGCAGCTCGATTTCAATATCTTCCTGTTCTTGACCTCTAGTGATAATTTCTCTATAACCGCCGCGAATTTGTAAAGCTTGGCGAATGTTGTTTTTAAGGGCATCTCGCAGAAACCCAAAAATATCAAATAGAGTAGATTTTCCCGTGCCGTTAGCTCCAATAATCACGCAAAAAGGGGGAATATCTCTTATGTGTATATTTTTAAACATACGATAGTTTTTTATTTTAATAGAAACAATTTTCATGATATAATCGAGCCGTTATAGTTTTTTTTATTATACGATTGATCAGGTGAAGATAATTGATCAATTAGTTAGTCAAAAAAGCCAGAGATTAGGCTCTCTTGGACATGGGGGGATAAATCAGCTAGAAACTAGAGAGGCAAGCTCAACAATGACAGAATCCCCTCTGAGCGTCACCAGACTCAACACAAGTTGGACAAAATAGCGTAAATTGTCTATAAATTTGTTCAACGACTTCAATTAGTACAAATGTTTGACTGTATTATCATCGGTGCGGGACCAGCAGGAGCGACGGCGGGTTATCATCTAGCTAAAAAGGGGCGATCGATCCTGATCCTCGATAAAGCGAAATTACCCCGTTATAAACCCTGTGGTGGTGGTGTATCCCCAGCAATTAAGCAGTGGTTTGATTTTGATTTTACCCCCGTGATTGAGAATACCGTCACCCAAGTGGAGTTTACTTGGAAACAGGGGGATGCCGCCACCACTAAGTTAAATATGCTAGAACCAATGTGGATGGTACAAAGGGATCGTTTCGATGATTTTTTAGGTCAACAGGCGATCGCAGTCGGGGCAACCATCCAAGATAACAGCGAAGTTACCCAGATCAAATTCGTCCAAGATCACTGGCAAGTTACCACATCCCAAGGAACATTTTCAGGTAAATATCTGATTGCTGCCGATGGTGTTAAGGGTAATACCAGTCGCTGGTTGGGATTACCGGCGAAAAACCAAGCGATCGGGGCTACTCTCGAAATTACTAACGCAGAAGCGACTATTCCACCCCAAAAAGCTTTTTTTGATTTTGGTTCCCTAAAAAATGGTTATATCTGGGCTTTTCCCAAGTCTAATGGTTACACAATTAGCGGTGCTTGTTTTAAGGGCAGCATCAAATCCGAGTATCTGAAAAAACAACTGTTAAATTATGCCCGTCAAAAGGGCTGGAATTTAGAGGATTATCGCTATAGTGAGTATGCTTTAGCCCTTTGGAACGGAAATCAACCGCTACACGCCCAAAATGCCCTAATTACAGGAGAAGCGGCGGGTATTCTCGATCCTCTCATCGGTGAGGGTATCCGTCCGGCAATTTTGACGGGAGTTAAGGCAGCCGAGGCGATCAATCGAGCTTTAGCCGGAGATAATCGGGCTTTAGCGAGCTATAGTCGGATAATTCGGGAAGAATGGGGGGAAGATATGGCTTTAGCGGCCAAATTAGCCGGTTTATTCTATCAATTTACCCAAATCGCCTACAATGTCGCCGTTAAACGCCCGATCGCCGGTCAACTGATGGGACGTATTCTCGTGGGAGATTTAAAATACCGGGATGTTACGCAACAAGCGATGCAACAATTGAAAAAGCTTTTACTGCCTGGATTCGGTTGGTGATAACACCTCGCGCACCAGGGTGGGGGTGACTCGATCGCTAATGGTGACTTGGCCGATCGCCGTTGGTAAAATAAATCTAACTTGGCCATCTTTAACCTTTTTATCGGCAGTGAGAGCATTTACCATCTCATCGGCATTTAAAGGCGGAATATGGGTTTCTAAGGCGGCTTTTTCGATTAAATCGGTTTGACGTTGATTTTCCCCGGCAGTCCACATTCCCAGTTTAACAGCGATCGCTCCTGCCGCCACCATCCCCAGGGCCACCGCTTCCCCGTGGTTAACGCTAGTATATCCCGTTAAACTTTCAATGCCGTGGGCGATCGTGTGACCATAGTTTAAGATCGCCCGCAAACCCGCTTCTTTTTCGTCTTTGCTTACCACATCTGCTTTAGCTTGGCAAGACTTTGTAATAATTGTTTGCAATAGCTCGCCATCGATCTGAGAAAAACTAGCTAAATTGTCCGAGTCTTCTAACTGTTGAAATAACTCAGCATCCCAAATTACACCGTATTTAATCACTTCTGCCATTCCTGCCCGAAATTCTCGCACGGGTAGGGTTTTAAGCACGTCAGG
Source organism: Microcystis sp. LE19-10.1B (assembly GCF_027530565.1). Lineage (NCBI taxonomy): Bacteria > Bacillati > Cyanobacteriota > Cyanophyceae > Chroococcales > Microcystaceae > Microcystis > Microcystis sp. LE19-10.1B. The sequence continues at coordinate 14,908 of NZ_JAPZQM010000738.1, forward strand.
ATCGATCAGCACTAATTTCGGTTGATAAAACGCCCCGATCAGATTTTTGCCCTGGGGATGATTAACACCAGTTTTACCCCCGATGGAAGCATCTACCATCGCTAACAGGGTGGTGGGAACTTGGACAAAATTAACGCCCCGTAACCATGTGGCTGCCGCAAATCCCGTCATATCCCCGATTACACCACCACCGAGGGCAACCATAGTCGAGGAACGTTCCAGCCGGTGAGCGAGGGCGCTATCATAAACTTGGGCGATCGCATCGAGGGTTTTATAATTTTCGCCGGCGGGGATCAGATGAGTAAAAACGGCAAATCCCGCTTTTTCTAGGGAATTAACGGCTTTATGTCCGTAATAGTCAAAAATTTCGGGATTAGAAACCAATAAAACCTTTTTACCTAAGTTTAACCGGCTCATTTCTGCACCGAGATTGGCTAAACTGCCCTTCTCGATCAGAATATTATAGGAGCGATCGGGTAAATTAACGGGAATACAAATAGCCATAGGGTGTGGGGAAGTGGGGAAGTGGGGAAGTGGGGAAGTGGGGAAGTGGGGAAGTGGGGTGTGGGGTGTGGGGTGTGGGGTGTGGGGAAGTGGGGTGTGGGGTGTGGGGTGTGGGGAGAATAAATAAAATAATCTCCTGTCTCCTGACTCCTATCTCCTGACTCCTATCTCCTGACTCCTATCTCCTGACTCCTGACGACCGACTCCTATCTCCCGATAGCCAAAAAGATGATTGGTTATGGGCGCAGCTTAGTCAACTCTAACAGCAGACGAGAGGATAAAAAACAGATAAAGCTCTCTCCCAGAAAGAGACTTAATTGCCCACTGTCAGCGATCAAGTCTGTGGATAATTGTAGGGGAACTAGGCCGCGGACTAGGGCAAAAGCTGCTACTGTACCATCTTTGAGATGGGGATTATCATCGTTACGGACGACATAACGATAGGTGACACCGAAGAGAAATCCGCTAATTATCGCCCCGGATATCTTGACAAAAGCGCCAATTACTGTGAGCGATTCCCCTAACAATAGTCGATCAACAATTAAAAATAGCAGATAGGGAACCAGGAAAGCCAGTGCTGAGATACTCCCCACCTGTATGGATTCGATTCTTTCCTTGAGCGTAATTTGCACGATCGCCTCTCTAAAACGGAGTCACTGATGAAGTATTATCGAAAATTTGGGTTGAAAACCTCGCCCTTTAGGGCGACTTTATGTTAGCATTAAATTGAGTCGTTGACTTTGGGAACGCAGGAAACAAGCGACACTCCGTAATCCCTAAATCTCTAACCATCACTGGTACAAAAGC
>NZ_JAPZQM010000307.1:0-1726 GCF_027530565.1 Microcystis sp. LE19-10.1B
CCAAGCGTAATCTTCTAACTGATTAGCATCATCACCGAAATAATAGCGAGTAGTGGTCCCCGCACGACAGGCATATTCCCATTCCGCTTCTGTCGGTAGGCGATAGGTTTTCCCGGTTATTTGACTCAATTTCTGACAAAAAGCTTGAGCGTCGTCCCAGCTAACCTTTTCTACCGGATTTTGGGGATTGTTTTTAAACTGAGAGGGATTTGTTCCCATTACCGCTTGATATTGTGCCTGAGTGACAGGATATTTGCCAATAGCAAAACTGTTTATTTTAACTTGGTGTTGAGGCTTTTCCCAACTTTCAGCATCGCGATCACTGTCAGGAGAGCCCATGAGAAATTGACCTGCTGGTAAGCCTACCATTTCCAGTGTTAGTCCATTGGGTAGGTTTTCGGTAAATGGAGTTAGCTTTGCTGGGGGAGGTGGTGGCGAAGAGGGCGCTGGAGGCGCTACTTTAGGTAACGGTGTAGATGTCACAGTAGCGATAGGTAACTGTGTAGATGTCACATTGGGGACGCACACCACCCGAAAACCGAGGATGGAGTAGTTGAGGTCGTAGCGGCGGACGTAGCTGTAGCGGAAAGCGGAACGGCAGTAATCCGGATTGAAGTACCAAGAACCGCCCCGCAGTATTTGATAATCATTATCCCTTATCAGCCAAGCACTGCCATCCCTTGGCGCTCCGATATAGTTATCGTGCCAATTGTCTTCGCACCACTCCCAAACATTGCCAATCATGTCATGGAGTCCCCAAGCATTGGGCTTTTTCTGACCCACAGGATGAGTTGTATTTTGAGAATTTCCGCCATGCCAAGCGTAATCTCCTAACTGACTAACATCGTCACCGAAATAATAGCGAGTGGTTGTCCCCCCACGACAGGCATATTCCCATTCCGCTTCTGTCGGTAGGCGATAGGTTTTCCCGGTTATTTGACTCAATTTTTGGCAAAAGGCTTGAGCATCATTCCAACGAACCTTTTCTACCGGATTTTGGGGATTGTTTTTAAACCAAGAGGGATTGGTTCCCATTACTGCTTCATATTGTGCCTGAGTCACTGGATATTTCCCAATCGCAAAACTGTTGACTTTAACTTGGTGTTGAGGCTTTTCCGAATCCCTAGCATCGGGATCACTGTCAGGAGAGCCCATGAGAAATTGACCTGCTGGTAAGCCTACCATCTCCAGTGTTATTCCCTTGGATATTTTTTCTGTAAATGGAGTTAGCTTTGCTGGGGGAGGTGGTGGCGAAGAGGGCGCTGGAGGCGCTACTTTAGGTAACGGTGTAGATGTCACAGTAGCGATAGGTAACTGTGTAGATGTCACATTGGGCACGCACACTACCCGAAACCCGATGTCGTAGTTCGGGTCATCGCGGATGTAGCGATACGCAGAACGGCAATTCACGGGATAGTAGTACCAAGAGCCGCCACGAATTGTATGATAATTATTGTCATTTGTCAGCCAAGCACTGCCATCACTTGGCGCATTTATATAACTATCATGCCAATTATCTTCGCACCACTCCCAAACATTACCACTCATGTCATACAATCCCCAAGCATTGGGCTTTTTCTGACCCACAGGATGAGTTGTATTTTGAGAATTTCCGCTATACCAAGCGTAATCTTCTAACTGATTAGCATCATCACCGAAATAATAGCGAGTAGTGGTCCCCGCACGACAGGCATATTCCCATTCCGCTTCTGTCGGTAGGCGATAG
>NZ_JAPZQM010000404.1:0-24398 GCF_027530565.1 Microcystis sp. LE19-10.1B
AAGACCTCTTGCATAAATCCGAAAACAAACGATAGAAACAATAATGGGAGGGACTTTCAGTTAATTATTTATTAGTAGTTGATAATCTTCAAAAATGTTGCTGTACAAGGATCGACTTAAGACTTTTGCAAGAGGTCTATACTAAATCCTTTGAGTATAGGCTACATATCAGGACAGGCAAAAGGCAAGAGGCAAAAGGCAAAAGGCAAAAGAGAGAATAGATAATCAGTTTTTAATAACTGGATTTAGTATCAGAGCAATTTAGGATAAGATAACCAATAAACCCATTCTAGAGGACTTAATCATGATTAGAGCCTATGCTGCCCGAGAAAAAGGGGGAAAACTAGAGCCTTTTGACTACGATCCGGGTATATTAGGGGATGAAGATGTGGAAATCGCGGTGGAATATTGCGGCATCTGCCACAGTGACCTAAGTATGCTCGATAACGATTGGGGACTGACCACCTATCCCTTTGTCCCCGGTCATGAAGTGGTCGGTACGATCGCCGCTCTCGGTGCTAAAGTCAAAGAATTAAAGATAGGGCAAAGAGTCGGTCTTGGTTGGTTTTCCCGTTCCTGTTCGACCTGTGAAACTTGTATGTCAGGGGATCAAAACCTTTGTGCTACTGCCGAAGGAACTATCGTCGGTCGCCATGGCGGTTTTGCTGAAAAAGTCCGGGCCCATCATAGTTGGTTAGTTCCCCTGGGGAACCAGTTAGATGCGGCCAAAGCTGGCCCGCTTTTTTGTGGTGGTATAACCGTCTTTAATCCCATTGTCCAATTTGATATTAAACCCACGGCGCGAGTTGGTGTCATTGGTATTGGTGGATTGGGCCATATAGCCTTAAAATTCCTCAAAGCTTGGGGCTGCGAAGTAACCGCTTTTTCCAGTAGTCCCGACAAAGAAACAGAAGCAAAAGAATTAGGCGCGACTCATTTTATCAATTCCAGAGACCCCGAAGCTTTGCAATCGGTACAAAATTACTTTGATTTCATCATCTCTACCGTTAACGTTAATCTCGATTGGGGTCTTTATATCGCCTGTTTACGTCCCAAAGGTCGTCTGCATATTGTTGGGGCTGTTCTTGAACCCATGAATACCTATGCTTTTCCCTTGATTATGGGTCAAAAATCGATTTCTGGCAGTCCTTTGGGTAGTCCCAGTACCATCAATAAAATGATCGAATTTGCCTCTCGCCATGGCATTGAACCGGTGACAGAAACCTATCCTATCTCCCAGGTGAATGAAGCCATGGAAAAATTGCGAACCGGACAACCTAAATATCGCCTCGTCTTGCAAATAAAATAAAACCATCTCTATCCCGGACGTAACCCCAATGACTCAACCCCTCACTCCTCCAGTTATCGATTGGCAAGAACCACCCATTCCCCCGGAAGACTTGATTTTTGATGATGGAGAACCTTTGGAAACGCACCGTCACCGCAAGGCCATGAATGTCTTAATCGATTCTATCGAACAAGCCTATCAGGATCGAGAAGACTTTTTTGTTGGCGGTAATATGTTTATTTACTTTAGCCGTGAGCGGGTTTTTAATAAAGATTTTCGTGGCCCCGATTTTTTCGTTGTCCTCGATATCGATGGTAGTTATAAACGACAAGGATGGGTGGTTTGGAACGAAAACGGACGTTATCCCGATGTGATCGTGGAATTAATGTCAGAAAGCACCGCAAAAATCGATTTAACTACCAAAAAAGACCTGTATGAGCGGACTTTTCGCTGTTCCCAATACTTCGTTTATAATCCCTTTGATGCCACTTCCCTGCAAGGTTGGACTTTAGACCCAAATCAATGCTATCAAGAAATTATTCCCGACCACCGCGGTTGGTTATGGTGTCAACGTTTGGGATTATGGTTAGGAGTCTGGATGGGCAGCATCCAGCGAGAAGAAGCCCCTTGGCTACGTTTTTATGACCTAGACGGCAATTTAATTCTCCTACCCGCGGAATTAGCCGAAATCGAACGTCAGAATGCTGAAATCGAACGTCAACGCGCCCAGGCAGCCTATCAACAGGCTGAAAGCGAACGTCAACGTGCGGAACGTTTAGCGGCGCAATTACGGCAATTAGGCATAAATCCCGATGAAACCCCGTAATCGGCCCAGGACTGACCCCTATCTCTAAAAACCGAAAGCCCACACCTTCCGATCTCGGTTTGTGTGGGCTGATTGTTCACTTAATTCTAAGATTGAAAGCTGATACTTTGGCGAAATCTCAGACCCTAACTGAGAGTAACACCAGAGCGATCGTAAGTTTGTGAAGAAAAGTCGGCCGAGAAGCGACGTTGAACGGTTTCCCCGTAGCCATTGTCATTGTCAATACCGATTTCAGAAGCACTTCTCCCTAACATCGATTGTTGACGATTTTTAACGGCGTGGTGGTGACGCATCATTAAGGCACGAGCTTGTTGTTCTGTGGACATAATCATTTCCTCCGATCTGCAAATAGTGTTTCGAACTTTTTTAATCACCTACTAAATATATATAACATACAATTCTGTATCTATTTTTACAAAATGCCCTAATCCCAGAAAAATTAACAAAACTTTACAATAGGGTTTGCTGAAAAAGTTTGTTGGTGGGGTTAGGAGTCGGTCGTCAGGAGTCGGTCGTCAGGAGTCGGTCGTCAGGAGTCGGTCGTCAGGAGTCGGTCGTCAGGAGTCAGGAGATTATTTTTATAGTCATTTCAGATAAGTCTGATACACTCTAGACCAGTTAAACCCTTATGAACTCTGGCATTGATATTCTCAATCTTAATTGAAATGACTATATTTATTCTTCCCACACCCTACACCCCACACCCTACACCCCACACCCTACACCCCACACCCCACACCCCACACCCCACACCCCACACCCCACACCCCACACCCCACACCCCCACACCCCAAGACATCAATCGCCCTCAGACCTTAATCGAACTAGGTTCATCGACGGCGGCGATAATGCGATGACAACCGGAAAAGGGTTGCGCCCATTGATACTGGTGTTCTAAAGGATTACCCCAACAGAGGCCGAGATATAATTCCGTGCGCGCCACATCTAATTCCGCCCATTCGGACTGGGCGACTAATTCGGCTAGATAATCGGCAGAAATGGGACGACGGGAGTTAAGCGCCCACCAAAAATTCATATTAGGGGTGATACTGTTCCAAAACTCTAAAACCGAGGCTTTGGCAGCCATGAGAATTTCCTTGTCACCCGCCACGGCAACTAATTGATTATGAATTTCGGGATAACGGAGAGTGCGATCGCCCCATTGACAAACACGCCAGATAATGCCCGAAACCTGATATTGTTGTTGATAATCGTGAACTTGGCGGCGAAAATCCTGATAGGCGAAGACTTTGCCCACCTTTTCTAGATTGATCGCCTTGGCAATCACTGGATTATCAATGCGCTCCGCCGGGGAGAGTAACAGACGTTCCCCCTTGCAAGTGGCGTGCATTTCTCGCTCGAGGATTTCAATTAACTGCTGTGTCGAGTAAGCCATACTACCGCTCTTACCTGAGAGAGGATTTCTTTTTATGATAGAATAATTTAGTAATTAGGGTTGGCTGAATAAATCTAAAAACCTTGTTGGATAAGACTTTTAGACTTTTTTGTCCTCAAAAAGTGCCAGCTGAGAGTGATCGGGGCGAAAATTCTGGGACTTTTTCCCTGAAAATTAGGTAATTGACCGTCTGAAAATGGGTAAAACCCTACACCCAACACCCCACACCCGGCCCCGACGAAAAACTTTTTGCCGCAAACCCTAATTAAGCGACTAAGCTAAGACGCATCTTAACCGCCTATCCTTAGATTAGCTGAATTTCCCCCAATCCCTTTACTATTGCCTCTTGCCTCTTGCCCCGTCTCAACAAGCAATTTAAATGCTTGACAGCTTACTAACTGTTTTAAGGTTAGCAATTAACTTGGATAAAGCGATGTCAGGCTTGTAATCGATAATCAGGTGAACGTAATCCGAAAAAAAGTTATCTAGACCTGTTAACAGGCAATTTATCCCCCGAATGAGCTACAATTATCGGTCAAACGTGGTTAATAGTGAGCAGATGCGTCGCATTGAAGGGGCGATTTTTGCCTCTGGTATGCCTGTGGCCGCTTTGATGGAAAAGGCAGCCCTGTTAACGGCACAACAGCTTAAAAAGTCCTATTCTTTGGCTAATTTCCCAAAAATCGGCGTTATCGTCGGCCCTGGTCACAATGGCGGTGATGCTCTCGTGATTGCTAGAGAACTACATCTCGCTGGTTATCAAGTATCTCTTTTTTGTCCGATCGCCAAACTCAAGGATTTAACAGCACAACAGGCTAATTATGTCAAGCATTTAGGCTTAATTTTTCAGAAAACTTTAGAATCTTTAGAGGATTGTCAGTTAATTATCGATGGTCTTTTCGGTTTTGGTTTAGAAAGGACTTTATCGGGAGAGATTGCCGAATTAGTCGATAAAATTAATAGTTGGCAAAAACCGGTAATTAGTATCGATATTGCTTCGGGAATTCACACCGACACCGGAGAGGTTTTAGGCACGGCAATTAAAGCCACTCATACCTTTTGTTTGGGACTCTGGAAGCGAGCTTTTTTCCAAGATTTGGCCTTACCCTATCTGGGTAAAGTGGAGTTAATTGACATAGGAATTAGTCCCCTTGACCTAGAAACAATTCTACAAGATTCACCGCCAATTCTGAGGGTTAATCCCGATCTAATTCGCCCTTATTTACCTTTACCCCGTCCTCTCCTTACCCATAAATATCAGCAGGGACATTTATTAATTATCTGTGGTTCTCGTCGTTATGCAGGGGGGGCAATTCTTGCCGGATTAGGAGCGCGAGGTAGTGGTGTAGGAATGCTTTCTATTGCTGTTCCTGCTGCCCTTAAATCTTTATTAATTAGTCATTTACCAGAAGCATTAATTATCGATTGTCCCGAAACTGCCACGGGAGCTATTGCCGAACTTCCCCTAGAATTAAATAATTATCATGTCCTCGCCTGTGGTCCTGGATTAACTACAGAAAATCCCGCTATTATCGAACAGGTTTTAGATAGTGATAAACCGATTATACTCGATGCCGATGCTTTAAATATTTTGGCTCAACTGGGCATAGAAAAATTATCATCTCGTCAGAATAAGACAATTTTAACGCCTCATTGGGGAGAATTTAAACGCTTATTTCCTAACTTATCAGGTTCTCAAGATAGGATTAATATCACTCAAAAAGCATCTCAACAAAGTGGTGCAATTATCTTATTAAAAGGAGCCAGAACTATAATCGCCTCCCCGGAAGGTAAAATGTATATAATCCCCGAAAGTAGCTCCGCTTTAGCGCGAGGTGGTAGTGGTGATGTCTTAACGGGATTAATCGGCGGATTCTTAACCCAAATGCCGGATAATGCCCCGGAAGCAACCGCATTAGCGGCTTATTTACACGCTCAAGCTGGCATTTTAGCAGCCAAAGAAAGGACAGAATTAGGAGTAGATGGAGTAACTTTAGCTAATTATTTATTTGCTGCCCTTAAAGATTCGATCCCCCCTGCCCCCCTTGATAAGGGGGGTGCCGATAGGCGGGGGGATCAGAATTGATAATTTTTACTGTATCTAAATAGCTGGTTATAATTAAATTAAAAATGGATTTTAGATTCGATCCCCCCTGCCCCCCTTGATAAGGGGGGTGCCGATAGGCGGGGGGATCAGAATTGATAATTATTACTGTATCTAAATAGCTGGTTATAATTAAATTAAAAATGGATTTTAGATTCGATCCCCCCTATCCATTAGTCACATCTTTCTTAACATAAAATTTGACAAAAAGAGAAAAGTGTGCCAGATGGCTCAAGGGGGTTCTATGGGGGAACTAATTTGATGAGATAGTTTCCAAGTCTGGCTGATATCATGTAACCTTCGCAGTCCCAACCAAATAGTTTTAACACCAGGTTCACCGTCGCCTTTTCTACCTAAAAACCCCCCAAGAGAAGCAATCATTCTGACCGCTTCTGGCCAAGGAGGGCGGCTTTTCAGGTGGCGGACCCTTTTTATGAATAGTGGCACACAAAGATTGCCATTCATGTTCTTCCAAAAAACTTTCACAACTCTCCTCTCCGTGTAAGCGTGCTTGATAAGTTAACCAGAGTAATCTCCAAGCTAAAATTGAATAGGTAGCTAAGGCCATCTCAATTCTCCGACCCGTTTCTAATTGCCGTTTTTCTAATCCACAACCACTTTTTAAAACAAAATGATAGCGTTCTATCAACCAGCGATAACTGTACCAGCGCACACAGGTTATCGCCGATTCAAAGCTACTAATGTCTAGGCTAGTTAAGAGGAGCCAACTGATAGGATTAACCCCGGTATGAGGATTTTCTTCTTCAGCTAAAATTACCTGTAATTTGACAGATTGACTAGGCTTCGCTTTCGAGTGATGCTTAGGTACTTGTATTTCAAAACTGGCAAATCTAACTGTTAGTTTAGCTAGTCTAGCCTCGTGATATGGACAAACAGGGGTAAAGTCGGCACTTCAAAAGATAATCTTTCGGCCTTTCCTGTCCAATTTAAAAACGGTTCACCGATTGCCTTGAGTTTACGCGCTGCTATTTTGGCGGTTTCTAAATCTTCGGCTGCGAGAATTTGCTCAATTAAGGCCTCAGCTTCTTCTCGTGCGGGGTTTTCATCCCAGTTTAACTCCGGGGACAAGGAGGAATCATAACAATAGGTGACAGGGGGTTTTTTCTTCTTGAAGTGGGGTTCCGTGCCAATATCGGGGCGCTGGGGATGTTCCTCGCCATGGTTGTAACTTTTGGCTTCCGTTTTCTTGTTCGTCTTCTTGGGCATGAGCAACTCTTCCTCCATGGCGAGGTCAATCTTTATTTTAACCCCAAGAGAGCCGAAAAAAAGCGAACTTCTCTAGGGAGAAATTCGCCTTAATTTCCAGAAATTCTGAATTTATTAATTAGGCACGAGCTTCGAGACGACCGTAGAAAATGCCGCGAATTTTCACTTCTTCAGCATCTTTTGCCCCTAAATCGGTGTCGGAAGGCTGTTCACTTTCAAAAACACCAGCAAACTCGCCAGTAGAAGCATCAACTTTAGTCACCTGTAAAGACATAGTACCTTTACCCAGTTCCGTCGCTTTGACGTTAGCACGCTGGAAATCTTGACTATCAGCACTAGCGGGTAAAGCGACAGCATTATCATAACCCGTCACCACACCCCGACCTTTGGGATCTAAGAAACCAGCGCCACGATAGGAGGGAACTTTAAATTCGCCTTCAAAATCCGTGGAACTGTTAATCGAGTTAAATCCGGCTTCGGTTTTGCCAGTGAAACCTTTAATGGTAAAGAAGAGGGGAACTCTTTCACCTCCGGGTAATTGTACGGTAATGGGTTGGAAATCGATACCGTCTTCTTCCTTGAGGGTTAAAACACCGTCTTCACCTACGGTTAAGGTCGCTGTCATCTGTTCTAAACTGGTGGTATCTCTGGTTAAGAGTTTACCCGGGATAAAGGTGGCTGCTTCCCGCTTATTAATGGGTTCACCCTTGACAAAATATTCTTGGGGTTCCAAACATAAATCTGTCACCACATAACTTTCGCCGCTTTCTAAGGGGAGAGTACCCCGGGTAAACTCGGAAATCTGCGGACATTTGTTAGCTAATCCAGTGTTTAAAATTTCATCATAGGTTAGCTCGTTTCTATTCAGGACGGCACTAGGCGCGTCGCTACAAGCTGTCAACACCCCTAAGCACAAGGCTAAAAAGGCAACTAACAAGGCACGAAATCTCATCTATGTCAACCTCTCTTTGTCAATCTTTACAATTACTACCCTTGATCCATAGCCTGATGAATTATCGAATCGGTTGCGCCAATTCACCGAAACTCAGTTTATCAAAGATCAGTGACCATTGAGAAGATGGGAGACAGGGGACGGCAGGCAGGGGATAGGAGTCAGGAGATAGGAGTCAGGAGATAGGAGTCAGGAGACGGGAGTCAGCCGGCAAGAGGCAACAGTAAAGAGATTGGAGGAGATTCGGCTAATCGAAGAATAAGCAGTTTAAATACGTCTTAGCTTAGGAGTCAGTCCCGATGAAAAAATTTTCACCACCACAGATGAAAGAGGTTTCCTTCCCCACACCCCACACCCCACACCCTACACCCCACTTCCCCACTTCCCCACTTCCCCACTTCCCCACTTCCCCACACCCCACACCCCACACCCTACACCCCACACCCTACACCCCACTTCCCCACTTCCTCACACCCTCTTTCAAGTCAGGAGGCTCTAAGTAACTGATAGCTGATGACTGATATGATTGGTGTGACTGTTTTCAAATAGGAACATGAATAGCCGATTGCCGGGAGATAACAGCCAATTAGATAGCCAACTAGATTCCCTTGTAACGACGGTGACAGCGATCGCCCAAGAACAGCAGGGAGATTGTAACGGTTTGTTAATGTTGCTGCGAACTTTAGAAAATTTACATCGGCAAATTCGCGAGCAGATGTTCGAGCCATCTTTACCCAATACCCGTAAGGACTTATACGGATTACTCCGGGATATCGAGGAAACCGGGGGATGGCCCTATATAGAACGGATGAAGTTACAAATGTTAATGGAAAAATTATTAGCCAGTGAAGTCGGCGCGCTCGATTCGGCGGCAAAAACCGATGATCGAGAAAAATGAGTTTCCAGAGGTTACGGAGCGGGTTACAGTATTGGGAAAATGGATATTTTAGGGGTAGTTCGTAAATCATGACCACCGTGAACCCGATTAAATTTGGAACCGATGGCTGGCGCGGGATTATCGCCGCCGATTTTACTTTCGATCGAGTCGCTCTGCTCGCTCCCTTGGCGGCTCAGGTTTTAGCGGATAATTATGGTCAGATCACGGGTTCGCGGACGATGATCGTCGGCTATGATCGGCGGTTTATGGCGGAGGATTTTGCTCAAACTGCGGCGGAATCGCTGCAAAAAGCCGGTTTTGATGTGCTTCTCTCCCAATCCTACGCTCCGACTCCCGCTTTTAGTTGGGCAGCTCGAGCAGAAAATGCTCTCGGTGCGATCGTATTAACCGCCAGTCATAACCCGGCTAAATATCTCGGTTTGAAGGTTAAAGGTTATTTTGGTGGTTCTGTCTCGCCGGAAATTACCCAACAAATTGAAGCTTTATTGTCTAATCCGCCGCAATTTAACGCAGCTCCAGGTAAATTAAGCACTTTTGAACCGTGGTCAGGTTATTGTCAGGGTTTACGCCAAAAAGTTAATATTGCCGCTATTGCCAACGCGATCGAATCGGGACAACTAAAAGTTTATTCCGATGTCATGCACGGTGCGGCGGCTACCGGTTTAGAGCGTCTTTTGGGGGTGGGGATCACGGAATTACGCGGCAATCGCGATCCTTTGTTCGGTGGCGGCTCTCCGGAACCTTTACCGAGAAATTTGAGGGAAATCATCGATAAACTGGCTCACAGCGCAAATTTAGCCCCTTTGCGAGTAGGTTTGGTCTTCGATGGGGATAGCGATCGAGTAGCGGCGATCGATGGTCGGGGGAATTTTTTAAGCACCCAAAATCTCATCCCGATTTTAATCGAGCATTTAGCCGGCAAAAAGGGAATGAGAGGGGAAATTGTCAAAACGGTGAGCGGTTCCGATTTAATCCCCAAATTAGCCAGTTTATACGGTTTATCGGTCTTTGAAACCCCGATCGGTTATAAGTATATCGCCGATCGAATGTTGACCACTCCTGTGTTAATTGGTGGGGAAGAGTCGGGAGGTGTCGGTTATGGTACTCACATTCCCGAACGGGATGCTTTATTATCAGCTTTATACGTTTTGGAAGCGGTGGTAGAATCGGGCCAAGATTTAAGCGATCTTTACGCGCAATTACAGGATAAAACTGGTTTTCATTCTGAGTATGATCGCATTGATTTACCCTTAGCTAATATGGAAGCTCGCAATCAGTTAATTACTGCTTTGGATAAGGAACCCTTAAGGGAAATTGCCGGTAAACAAGTGACTGATTGTAATACTATGGACGGTTATAAATTCCGTTTAGAAGATGGCAGTTGGTTGTTAATTCGCTTTAGTGGCACAGAACCGGTTTTGCGTCTCTACTGTGAATCTTCAACCCTCGATCGAGTTCAGGAAATTCTCGCCTGGGCAAAATCTTGGGCTACCTATATCTAATAGAAAACGGGTTTCTTGAAGAAACCCGTTTTCTGTTTTAAACGGGGATGAACTAGGAAATTTTCAGCCCGCGAATCGCATAATCTAATAATTCGATGGGATGAATAACGGGTGTATCTTTTCCCTGTAATTGTAGATGTTTTTTAATTTGTAGGGAACAACCCGGATTAGGAGAAGCAATCACCGCAGCCCCAGTATTTAATAAATTGCGTACTTTCTGCTGACCTAATTCATCGGCAGTATCTGGCTGTAGCATATTATAAACTCCGGCACTGCCACAACACAAGGCCGCATCGATAGGTTCTTTTAAGTTAATATTGGGGATTTTTTGCAATAATTGCCGTGGTTGCACGGAGATTTTTTGTCCGTGTAAAAGATGACAGGCATCTTGATAAACTAGGGTTAATTCTGTCTCGGTAATCGGGGATAAATCAGCAGTTAACCCCACTGCGGCTAAAAATTCTTGGGCATCGCGTACTTTAGCCACAAACTCCTTAGCCTTATCTTTGTATTCAGGATCATCGGCTAAAATATGATGATATTCCTTGAGAGTATGACCACAACCCGCCGCATTAATAATAATATAATCAACCTCGGTTTCTGCAAAACTATCGATCATTTGTCTGGCTAAACTTTGTGCTTGTTTTTCCTGTCCTTGATGTGCGGGTAAAGCGGCACAACAACCCTGGGTTTTTGGGATAACCACTTCGCAACCATTGGCAGTTAAAACCCGCACTGTTGCTTCATTTACCGGCGAGAAAAAGAGGCGCTGCACACAACCTAAAACTACTCCCACTCGATAGCGTTTTTCAGTTTGGGAGGGAATAACATCGGCATAGTTTTTAAACAAAGAGGACAGGGTAATTTTGGGTAAAATTGATTCCATCGCCGCTAGACGGGGAAAGAGCATTTTTAAGATACCCGATTTCCTGACTAGGGTTTGTAATCCCAGGGTTTGATATAACCAGAGGAAAGGTAAAAATAATTTGAGACGGACGGGATAGGGAAAGAGATTAAAAATCAGAAAACGAATAATTTTATCTTTAAAACTGCGGGGTTGATTGCGTTCCACTTGCGGACGAACTGCGGCGATTAATTGATCGTATTGTACTCCCGATGGACAGGTACTAACACAGGCTAAACAGCCTAAACAAGTATCAAAATGTTGGCTAGTGGTTTCGTCTAAAACTGCTTCCCCTTTGTTAATGGCATTCATCAGATAAATTCTGCCCCGGGGGGAGTCCATTTCTTTGCCAATCACTCGATAACTGGGACAGGTAGATAGACAAAAACCACAGTGAACACAACTATCGATTAATTCTTGGGCAGGGGGATTCTTGGGGTCAAATCCTTGATTTTTTTGGTCGATTAATTCTTGAAAGTTAACGGAATGTTCGGAGGTTTGCATGATTTTAAATTAGATTTTGTTAAGAAAGCGTTCAGGACTAAAAATACCGTGAGGATCGAATTTAGTTTTTAGGGTTTTCATCATGGTAATCGCGTTACCTGTATAGCCCCAAGGTTCAATTTTTTCTTTTAGCGATGGCGGCGCAGTTAACACCGTTAAATAACCCTGATTGGCACTGCATAAAGAGCGAATTTTGTCAAGATTTTCCTCCGATTTTAAGATAACTTTACCCACCCCACTACTAATATTAATCGAGGCTAGTCCGTTAATTTGGTCGATCACTAGAGCTAAATTGCTGGGTAATAATCCTATTTTGCCGAAAAAATTGCCCTCTTGGTCATAATTATCGATTGTTTTTCGGTATCTTTGCCCTAGAGAAATTTCTTCCTCATCCCGATAATAATTGGTCTGACAGTCTAACTGTTGCCCTAAATAACTCACCTGTTGCGATTGTTCGCTAATACTTTCGGGAATGCTTTGAAAACGCAGCAGTAAAGCGACTTTTTCCCCTAATCCTAGTGCTTGCGTCATCCCTGGGTTTAAACATTCAGCCACGGTGGGAGTTAAGGCCGATTGCCGAATAACTTGACTCAATTTGCTAATATTTTCGCTATTTCCAGTGATGATCAGGGTTTCTGAGTTAGGGGTTTCGGGATACAGTCGCAGGGTAATTTGATCGATAATCCCTAAAGTGCCGTAGGAACCCGTAAATAGCTTCATCATGTCGTATCCCGCCACATTCTTGACCACACGCCCTCCAGCTTTAGCAATCTCGCCATCGTGACGGATAAAGGAGAATCCTAGGATCAGATCCCGGACACCACCGTATCTTTGCCGCCATGTTCCCGCGTCGGCTGTGGCTATAATACCGCCAATCGTGGCATTATCGGCGTAACTGGGATCAAGAGGAAGAAATTGACCGCTAGGAGCTAAAAAAGCCTGTAAATCCGCTAGTTTAAGCCCAGCTTGCACGGTTATAGTTAAATCTCCCCTAGCATGGTCAATAATCCGGTTGAGATTTTGGGTACTGACTAAAATATCGGGCGACTCGACTAACCCACCCCAATCTAATTTACTGCCTTGACCGTAGGCCAGTAAAGACAGACGATTTTCGTTGGTAAAACGCACCAGAGAGGATAAAGCGGTTGTATTAGCGGGATAAACTATAATTTCAGGACTTTTGCCCCTAATTGCCCTTGATAATCTTTCTTGTTCCTCTTTTGGCACTTGTTGCCAGGTAATAACTGTCGTGTCGGGGGGTAAAATAGAAGTTATCT
Organism: Microcystis sp. LE19-10.1B; assembly: GCF_027530565.1. Classification (NCBI taxonomy): domain Bacteria; kingdom Bacillati; phylum Cyanobacteriota; class Cyanophyceae; order Chroococcales; family Microcystaceae; genus Microcystis; species Microcystis sp. LE19-10.1B. The sequence continues at coordinate 12,879 of NZ_JAPZQM010000404.1, forward strand.
GAACAGCGATCGCAGTCATATTTTACAAAAGAATTGAGGAGTGAGGAGTCAGGACTTACCGGCCGATAATGGCGAAGAATGGGGGTAATGCTGGGGCTATCAGTAATTTTCAGCCTCTATTAATCAGATTACCTTAGTTTGGCTCTCCATCTCCGATGTCAGGCAATTCTAGCAATATTGAGGCACAAAGAAGTCAGCTTAATAACTGACTGCTAAATTAGCCATACACTCGTGTCATAATGTTAGATTACCTCGATCAGTAAGCCAAGAAGTAATGAGTGTAGATTGGACGAATAGCCGCGCCAAGCGATTAAGTGCCTTACCCCCCTACGTTTTCGCCCGCTTGGATGAATTAAAAGCCTTAGCCCGCAAAGAAGGACTAGATTTAATCGATTTAGGTATGGGCAACCCGGACGGTGCTGCCCCGCGTCCAGTTATCGAAGCGGCCATTCAAGCTTTTGAAACGCCCCAATTTCACGGTTATCCACCCTTTGAAGGAACCGCCAGTTTCCGAGAGGCGATCGCTAAATGGTATGATCGCTGTTATGGTGTGGAACTCAATCCCGATAACGAAGCTTTACCGCTGCTAGGTTCCAAAGAGGGCCTATCCCACCTGGCCTTAGCTTATGTTAACCCCGGCGATGTGGTCTTGGTTCCCAGTCCCGCCTATCCCGCCCATTTTCGCGGTCCCTTGATTGCTGGGGCGACGCTATACCCGATCATCTTAAAAGCGGAACAGGATTGGCTGATAGATATCGATTCTATCCCCGAAGATGTGGCTAAACAGGCGAAAATCCTCTATTTTAACTATCCCAGTAACCCCACCGCCGCCATTGCCCCCCGAGAATTTTTTGAGAAAATCGTTGCCTGGGCCCAGCACTATGAGATTATGCTCGTCCACGATCTCTGTTATGCTGAATTAAGTTTTGATGGTTATCAGCCCACCAGTTTATTAGAAATTCCGGGGGCAAAAGAGATTAGTGTCGAATTTCATACCCTCTCGAAAACCTATAATATGGCTGGGTGGCGCGTCGGTTTTGTCGTGGGCAATTCCGATATTATTCAAGGGTTACGCACCCTGAAAACCAATCTCGATTATGGTATCTTTTCCGTCATCCAAAAGGCGGCCGAAACCGCCCTACAACTGCCGGATGAATACGTCAAACAAGTACAGGAAAGATACCGGCAGCGACGAGATTTTTTCATCAAAGGTTTGGCGCAATTAGGTTGGGATATTCCCCCCTCTAAGGCGACAATGTATCTCTGGGTCCCCTGTAGCGTCGGCATGACTTCCACGGATTTTGCCCTCAGCGTTTTGCAAAAAACCGGTGTCGTTGTCACTCCGGGCAATGCTTTTGGAGAGGGAGGGGAAGGTTATGTGCGCGTCAGTTTAATCGCCGATATCCCGCGATTAGGGGAAGCTTTACAGCGCCTCGAAGATGCGGGAATTCGCTATCGGTAAGGAGAGTTTTTTCCCTTGATTTACCCACCAAATCCCTCTAGGCACTGACTAAAATTGTATGATGGAATTTTATCGCGGTAGCTTGCCACTTCCATGACCTACAGCTTAAGAATTGCCGATATTCCCGTCAGTGAAAGACCAAGGGAACGTTTAATCAGTGTCGGGGCGAAAAACCTCAGTAACGCCGAATTATTAGCGATTTTACTGGCTACAGGTCAAGGTAAAGGCAAACTCTCGGCAGTGGGTTTAGGACAGCATATTCTCAACGAATTGAGTAAATATCGCCGGGATCCCTTGGACGTTTTGAGGGATATTCACCCCCATGAATTAACCGCTATTCATGGCATTGGACCGGCTAAGGCCACTACTATTCTAGCGGCGATCGAATTGGGAAAACGAGCTTTTCAACGACGACCGACGGAAAAAATGGTCATCGATAGTCCCGATACCGCTGCCGCTATTCTTGGACACGAACTAATGTATCAGTCTCAGGAACGTTTCGCCGTTATTTTACTCGATGTCAAAAATCAGTTAATCGCACTAAAAGTGATTACTATCGGCACAGCCACAGAAACACTGGTACATCCGCGAGAAATCTTTCGAGAAGTGGTTAAACAATCAGCTACTAAGTTAATTATCGCCCATAATCACCCCACCGGGTCACTTGTGCCTAGTCAAGACGATATTTTACTCACAGAACAATTATTACAGGGGGCCACCTATCTAGCCATTCCTCTCCTAGATCATTTGATCCTCGGTAATGGCAACTTCCAAAGTCTTCGCCAAATCACGGATCTTTGGGAAAAATATCCCCAAGAAGATTGACAGAAAAGACATTCGATCAAGTAGTTTAATTTTTTAGCCGTTTCAATTGGGCGTTAATTTCTGCAAACATTATGCGATCGCTGTCAAGGATTGGGGAGAAAACCAAAAATTTTGGCCGCTCCTCCTAAAATGGCAACAACCAAAGCTATCAGAATCCCCCGATTGGTAAATTCTTGATCAGCGACCCTTGCAGTTAACCCTTTAATTTCTGCGGTTAGTCGCTCATCTAAAGCTTTAATGTCCCCTCTTAATTCTGATTGTCCTATCTCTAGCTTGTTTAAACGCTCGTTGACATCTCTTTGTAAAAAGTCGATTTTCCCCTCAATCCTTGTCAAGACAGCCTCAAGGGAATAAGTGACCGTTTCGTTAGACATTTTGCTAAACTCCTAATTAAGTAATCTCAATTAATTGTTAGATAGTGGCGCAGACTTCTGATTCTTTGTATCTTATCTTTAATTGTAACCGGCTACTTAGTCGATGATAGGTGCTGGGTTACTTTAATCATAGTCCATCACACAATCACACCAATCACAGTCGATGAGATGTGCTGCGTTACGACGGATTGTCACCTTCGAGTCAAAGCAGCAATTTTGGCCGTCTCGCGCACCCTTTCCTCCCCACTTCCCAATTCATAATTCACAATTTATAATTCCCATGGGACTGAAATCTGGGTAAAATTTGAGAGATACAATCGGTCAATTGGGCATGGATTATAAAGAAGCGGGCGTGGATGTGGAAGCGGGACGCGCTTTTGTCGAGAAAATTCGCCAAAATGTGGAAAGTACCTTCCGTCCCGAAGTTATCGGCGGTTTAGGCGGTTTTGGCGGCTATTTTCAGTTACCTTCCGGTTATCGGCAACCGGTGTTAGTATCGGGAACTGATGGTGTGGGAACCAAGCTAAAAATTGCCCATAGTCTCAATTGCCATGATACGGTGGGAATTGACCTCGTGGCCATGTGCGTCAACGATGTCTTAACCTCTGGGGCCGAACCTTTATTTTTCTTGGATTATCTGGCCACCGGTAAACTGGAAGCGTCACAGTTAGCAGCGGTGGTATCGGGAATCGCTAGGGCCTGTCGTGATAGTGGTTGTACTCTTTTGGGAGGGGAAACGGCGGAGATGCCGGGGTTTTATTCGGCGGGAGAGTACGATTTAGCGGGTTTTTGCGTCGGTATTGTCGAAAAAAGTCAATTACTCGACGGCAGTAAGGTGCAAATCGGCGATGTGGCTATCGGTTTAGCCAGTAGTGGGGTTCACAGTAACGGTTTTAGTCTTGTTCGTAAGATTATCGACACCCAGGGCTTAAATTGGCAAGATTGCCCCGAAATTTTGGCCGGCTCTAGCTTAGGTGAAGTTTTGTTAACTCCCACTAGACTTTATGTTAAACCTGTGCTAGAACTTCTGCGCTCTGGGTTAGATATTCACGCCATGGCCCACATTACTGGGGGTGGCATCCCGGAAAATTTGCCCCGCTGCTTAGGTAAAGGGCATTCCGTGCAGATTTACCGCGAAAGTTGGCCAGTTTTGCCGATTTTTCACTGGTTAGCCCAGATGGGTTCGGTTAATTCCGAAGCCATGTTCAATACTTTTAATATGGGTATCGGTTTTGTGATCATTGTCCCATCGGATCTGGCGCAATTGACTATTAATCAACTACAATCCTCTGGGATTAATGCCTACCAAATCGGCGAAGTGATTGCCGGCAAGGGGGAGATTGTTGGGCTTGATTAAAGTTAGTTCAGGCTAAGAAGATTTTGCCATGAATTCCACCAAAAAATCAGGTTGACTGGCTGGGATAGCAGCAGAGTTTCGGCCTATCCCCAACCCAATTTATATTAAGTTTTTTTACTTAAGTAGTTATACTTAGTTTGCTTCTCGATAGAATTAGGTCAGAACCTGATAAGACACTTTTTCAGAGAAAAGGAGGTTATAGCCATGCAAGGAACGCCTATCCCCCAACTATTAGGAGACCAGTGGTCTGGGAAAAAGGTTCTGGTGACTGGAGCTTCGGGATTTAAAGGCAGTTGGTTATGTAAAGCACTTTTGGAGCTTGGCACTCAGGTTTATGCTACTATTCCCATTCACAACGTCAGACACCCCCACTCAGCTTACCAACTTTTCGATCTGATGTTTAAAAGCGATTGAAGTCAAACTTAATAATCCATCTCAATGGCAAGAAATTTGCCAGCAAGCAGAAAAATCTCGGTTCTTATGGAAAGATACTGTTAGCCAGTACATTACAAAATTGTATGAACATCAGAACGTCGAAAAATACATAAGGAGTTAAAGATCATGTCTAGAGAATATCAAAGTAAAATCAACCAAATATATATGAGGTTATTTAGTGGAACAACTTGGGAATCTACTCTACCAGATATTTATGAACAGGCTGGAAAAGCTTATGCAGAAATCTATGAACTTAATTGTAAAAATGGATACTGGAAAAGAGCAGATGGCTTTGACAACACATTGATTTACTACATGGCAGAATGGATAAAAAATAACATTTTAAATAAGTTTATTTCGCTCCGTACTCCAAGAGAATTAGCGGATGAAATGGCAACACAGATTCTTGATTACTATCATACCAAGTACCTAAGTACAGGACAAAAAATATAAGGACTGCAAAAAGCTAAGTACAGGACAAAAAATGAAGATAAAGGAGAAAAGTCATGTTGACAACTCAAGATACCCAAAAAGATAATTCCTTCGCAGAAGCTCGGAAACAAACTGAAGAATACAAACGCTTGCAAGAAGCTCGGAAACAAACTGAAGAATACAAACGCTTGCAAGAAGTCCGTGAACAAAATATCCCTTGGAAAAAATGGGGTCCCTATTTAAGCGATCGCCAATGGGCAACTGTCCGAGAAGATTATAGTCAGGATGGTAGTGCTTGGAGATATTTTGATTACGAGCAATCTCGTTCTCGTGCCTACCGTTGGGGAGAAGATGGAATATTGGGAATTTCTGATGAGCGTCAGCGTCTATGTTTTGCCCTAACCCTTTGGAATGAAGAAGATGAGCTTTGGAATGAAAAAGATCAGCATTCCGAAAAGCATCTCAAAGAAAGATTTTTTGGTTTAACAGGATTCGATAGCTGGCCTAATCAAGGAAATCACATGGAAGATGTCAAGGAATATTACTTTTATCTAGATAATAACCCCACTCATTCTTATATGAAGGCATTGTATAAGTATCCTTATGAATTTCCTTATAAGAAGCTCATTCAAGAGAATAATAAACGAGGAGATGCTAAGTATAGTCGAGGAGAGGAACACCCTGAATATGAGCTAATTGATACAGGTTGCTTTGACAATAATAGTTACTTTGATGTTGTTATTGAATATGCCAAGAAGACTCCTGAAGATATTTTAATTAAAATTACTGTTTGGAATCGAGGCTCTGAAGCTCATCCACTACATATTTTACCTACTCTCTGGTTTCGTAACACTTGGTCTTGGTTGGGAGATGCAGAAAGGGAAAAACAAAAACCAAGTTTGCAGAAAGTTGCCAATAATGTAGCTACTATTAAAGCCCATCATAGTGAGTTAGGTGATTATTATCTCTATTGTCAAGGAGATACTCCTCTGTTATTTACTGAAAATGAAACTAACAACGAACGCATTTTCCATACTCCTAATGCGAGTAAATATGTTAAGGACGGAATCAACAATTATGTCGTTAATCAAGAGCTAGATAAAGTCAACCCTGAACAGAAAGGGACAAAAGCAGCCGCTCACTATAACCTCACTATTGAAGCTGATAAACCTCAAGTGATATGGTTGCGCTTGACAGATATTGCGCCAGATCAACTACCTGATGCTAATCCTTTTGGAAGTGATTTTGAGAAGGTTTTTGACAAGCGCAAAGAAGAAACTGACGCATTTTATCAAGCTATTACTCCTTCAGATTTTCCAATTTCAGATGAGGAACGACAAGTTCAACGACAGGCATTTGCAGGAATGCTATGGAACAAGCAATTTTATTACTATATAGTTCAAGATTGGCTCAAAGGAGATTGGTCATATCAAGACAGAAAGTGGCATAAAATATATCCCCCACGAAAAACATCTGAACACATCAGAAATAACGACCGCAATAAGAAATGGACTCACTTGCACGGTGAAGATATAATTTCCATGCCAGATAAATGGGAATATCCTTATTTTTGTGTCTGGGATTCAGCTTTTCATGCGATTACCCTTGCTTTAATCGATCCAGATTTTGCTAAAGAGCAAATATTGCTTTTTACTCAATCATGGTACAGCAAAGATAATGGGCAAATTCCGTCTTGTGAATTTGGTTTTGATGAAGTAAACCCTCCCATTCTTGCTTGGGCAGCTTTGAAAGTTGACGAAATAGAGCATGACATATATGGCTCTCCTTGCGATCAAAAATTTTTGCAATTAATCTTTGATAATTTGCAAAAGACTTTAGATTGGTGGCTAAAAAATAACAGGCTACCTAAACAATCAGGAGAAACAAAAGAGAAATATGTTTTTAAGGCTGGATTTTTAGGATTAGATAATATATCTATAGTTGATCGAAATCAATTCCTCACCCAAGAAACAGTCACAATAGAACAAATTGATGCCACAAGTTGGATAGCAATGTTTTATTTGAATATGTTGACAATAGTTACTAAGTTAGATGTAGAGAAGCAAAAAGAGCGTGAAAATTCTGCAAAAGATTTCCTGAAAAACTTCATATTAATTGTCCATGAAATAAACGAAATTGTTGACAAAAATCAAGTTGCTTTTTGGGATAGCAATGATAACTTCTACTATGAAGTTTTGAAAATTTCTCTGGAAAAATTTTCCTTAGAATTACCACTAAAATATCGCTCCATTCTTGGTATTGTTCCTTTGTTCACTGTGGAAACTTTTGGGAAAGAAACAGAAACAGATTTAACTAGGAATTTAAGAGCAAGCTTTTATAATCCAGAATCTTGTTTTGCTAGGTTTAGGAATGAGGAAGAATTCAAGTATTTACTGGGAGAAGAAGAATGTGTTGATATTCGATCAGATTTACATGAGTGCCTAGATTTATTTTTATCAATTGTCAACAAGAAGAAATTACAAAATATCATTGATAAGCTTCTTGACGAAAAGGAATTCTTAAGTGATTATGGAATTCGATCTTTGTCTAAATTTCATGAAGAACACCCGTATCAATTGGATGGTATGATAAAAATTGTATGGCATCCTGAAATTAAGGCAAATCCAGATGTGCAGCCTTTTCCAATTGAAATGAAATACGAACCTGCTGAAACAAAAACTCCTGTACATACTGGAAATTCTAATTGGCGTGGTCCGGTATGGTTTCCCATGAATTTTCTGATTATTGAATCTCTGAAGAAGTTTCATAAATACTTCAATGTCTGTTTAAAAGAAAAAGACTTTGGAGTATTATGTCCTTCAGTATCGCACCACAAAATTAGCCTTGAAGAAGTTTCAATTGAACTATCTAAGAAACTCATTAAGATTTTCCTGCCTGATTGGTCAGGGAAACGACCAGTTTACGGAGATAACCCAAAACTTCGTGAGCTTTTCAAAACCCCTGATGGTCAGGATTTAATACTGTTCTACGAATATTTTCACGGAGATACGGGTCAAGGACTGGGAGCAAGCCATCAAACAGGTTGGACAGGACTCGTAGCTAATTTGATCTATCAGGTCGGAGAATATAACTATCTCAATAGCGCACCTTCTTAATACTCAATTAACTTCAGTCGGACGGGAGAAGGAAAGTTTTAGCCTGAATCCCGGATCGAGCTTTCAGCTAATCCAGGATTCGGGTTAAATAGACTCTAATAGATTGTATCCCGTTGACGGGCCGGGCGATCGAGGGATTTAATCGCCGTTGCTAATTCCTCGACGGTCAAACAAGTACCGCCCACAGCCCCGGCCATAGTGGTAATATGTTCTTCCATGAGAGTGCCACCGAGATCGTTGCAACCCCAGTTTAAAGCTTCTGTCGCCCCCTGTAAGCCCAATTTTACCCAACTGGGTTGATGATTTTTAATGCTATTGCCCAAATAAATCCGCGCCACTGCTGTTAATTTTAATGTATCGGCTAAAATTGGTTGATCTCGTCCGACTCGATTTCTCAGGGGTTTGGGGGCCGATTGTCCCACAAAAGGCAATAAAATAAATTCGGTGATTTTAGCCCGATAATTATTTTCTAGGGCGATTTCTTGCTGTTTTCTAATTTTTTCGAGGTGCTGCACCTGTTGGCTAGGGGTTTCAATATGACCGCAGAGCATGGTACTGGTGGTATGTAACCCCAAGCGATGGGCAGTACCGACTATTTCTAACCAAGTGGCGGCATCGATTTTTTCTGGACAAATTACCCGTCTTACCTCATCCACTAACACTTCGGCAGCCGTCCCCGGGAGAGAATTGACTCCTGCTTCTTGCAGAGAAGCGATAACTTTTTCGTAACTTAAACCATCTTCTCTAGCGATAAATTGGACTTCTTGGGGCGAAAAAGCGTGTAAATGCAGGTCAGGAAAGGCTTGTTTCAGGTTTTTAACAATTTCGAGGTAATAGTCTAAGGAATTGCCCTTAATCTTGGCTTTTGGGTTTAATCCTCCCTGCATACAAATTTCCGTCGCCCCACGACGGACGGCATCCGCCGCTTTAGCGATAATTTCCTCTAAATTAAGCCAGAAGGCCCCTTCTTCATTTTCATCGCGTCTGAATGCACAAAAACTGCAATGCTGCTCACAAATGTTACTAAAGTTAATGTTGCGATTGATAACGTAGGTGACGGTATCTCCTGCCTGTTGACGACGCAAAAGGTCGGCCGTTTCCCGAATCTGGGCAATTAAACGGTTATCGGTAGTTTCTAGCAAGATAATCGCTTCTTTTGCCGATAAATTTGCCCCTGACCGCGCTTTTGCCAAAATATCGGTTACGGGTGCGGTGATGGAGGAGTTAGTCACGGGAGATAAATATTAAGGGTTGCCGATCTTAATTTTAGAACGAGGTCAGAAGGAACAGTAAAGAAAGAGAGCCGATTTAATCCTTTTTCTGTTCCCTATTCCCTTGTCTGCACGCGGTAATTTCCGGTTGAGAGCCTTTATTGCGGGGTGGTTTGTTTTTCCTGTTCTTTTTGTTGACGTTTTTTCTTTTCTGCTTCTAGGGCATCTTCGATCACCTTGAGCAGCTGATCCATTTTATCAAGATTACCGCGATAAACATCGAGGTCTTTTTGCAGTTTCTCGCTGGAGAGACGGAGAATTTCTGAGAACTTTTGCAAAATTTGTTCGCGTTTTTCTTTTTCCTTGATCATGTCCGGTTGTGCTTCCGCCAAAATAGTATAGAGACCGATGGCAAACAGGCGACTATACTTAAACTTAGGCGCGTTGATAACCGAAACTAAACTATCAGACAACTGATTGTTACCACCCAGAGCAGGGTTTTGCAGTTGGGAAAGCAAGGAATCAATATTAGTTTCTTTGGCAATAGCGATCATATTTTCGGCATCACGACGATAGACTTCGGGATTACCGTTAACCGCTTGGCACAAAGCATTAAAAATATTCGGTTTATCCTCCCCCGGACGATAGCCTTCCATGAACTTCTCGAAAGAAGTAACCACACCAAGGGCATAAATTGGATCATAATGGAAATCTACATTAACGGAGAGCAGGTGCATCTCGACTAATAATTCCTCAACCACGCGCCGATACACCGAATTGATGGGGCGGGTGTGGCGAGTATAAAAATCACGCTTACTATCGGAAACAGTACGAATTTTGTCCACAGAACCAAACTTCATAAAAATTTAACACTGCTCTCATTTTCTCCCTTCTCGTTCCCCCTGACAAGGCCAGTGATCACCAAAGAGCGGCAAGCAGTCAGTCCCCAGAGAGCAAAAGAGCGAGTAAGATATAAAGATAAGGACATGGAAAAATCGAGATAATTAGCCGATACTGCCTCTACCAATCGCTTTTTTACTTTTCACTTTTCAGTTGACTATATGGCCAATCAAGACGACAAAATCAAAATTATCACTGATAACCGGCAAGCGCGCCATCTCTACGAGATTTTAGAGACTTTTGAAGCGGGGGTGCAGTTGCTGGGGACCGAGGTTAAATCCGTGCGTGCCGGTAAGGTAAACCTGCGGGATGGTTACGTTTTAGTCCGCAATGGTGAAGCGGTGTTAATTAATGTTCATATTTCCCCCTACGAACAGAGTAGCGAATATTTTAATCACGATCCGCGCCGGACGAGAAAATTGTTGATGCACAAAAAGGAAATCAGCAAACTCATCGGTCAAGTGGAACAGAAAGGCTTAACTCTTGTGCCTTTAAAGATGTATTTTAAAGGTAGTTGGGTAAAAATCAGCATTGGCCTCGGTAGAGGCAAAAAATTACACGATAAACGCGAAGATTTGAAACGTCGTCAGGATCAACGGGATATGGCGCGAGCGATGAAGCGTTAACCAAGACACTTATCGGACTGGCAAAGGTCTAGGTAAGAAACGATCGGGTTTTGTTACAGTTGAACTGTATTAGGCTCCTTGCGGCCGTCACCATCCCCCTCACTTTGGGTTAAAATTTATGTTAAAACTCTTGACAAAAATAATTAAATATGCTAAGGCACCCGCTTTAATTGCTCTATCTTTAGCTGTGGGTGCGGGGATTATTTTACCAAAAATAACTTTAGCCAATGGCAACCCCGGCCTAACCATTTTTAGTGGAGTCGATCGCAAGGATATCTTAGATTATTTCTTGCAATTTGGTGGTCGTCCCAAGCAAATGGATCGTTATAAACTCTATATTCCCCCGAAAAAACTCTCCCAAGGGGCCTCGGCTTTTTTTATTTCCTATCCCGATTATTTTAACGGCCAGTTTGACACTAATAAAATCGAGGTACGCACCAACGGCAAATCTTTACCTTTAAAGGAAGTGGTTTGGGATAAGGATAGTCGCATTATTCAAATTGTCCCCGAACAAGCGATCGATCCCACCAGCAAAGTTGAAATCGTCATGTCTAATGTCAGAAATCCCGAATTAGGCACTTATTACTTTACCTGTGATGTGATTGCCTCTGGCAATATTCCCGTCCGTCTCTACGTTGGGACTTGGATTGTCAGTATCGAACCTTAAGTAGGGTTTGCGGCAAAAAGTTTTTCGTGGGGGTAGGGTGTGGGGTGTGGGGTGTGGGGTGTGGGGTGTGGGGTGTGGGGTGTGGGGATAATAAATAAAAGCTGCCTTCTGCCTT
>NZ_JAPZQM010000306.1:0-8153 GCF_027530565.1 Microcystis sp. LE19-10.1B
GGAGTGATCAGGGGGAAATTCAGGGACTTTTTCCCTGAAAATTAGGTAATTGACCCCCTCAAAATCGGTAAAACCCCACACCCCACACCCCACACCCTACACCCTGCCCCTAGGAAAAACTTTTTCAGCAGACCCTAAATAATCTTCCGGTTGCCGTTTGCCAAGCTCAGAACTAGGATAGGAAAGAACGAGGTATTAATGCAGCAAGAGAGGTTTAGACTGTGACCAATGTAGCGATCGATGTCCGATTAACCGAGACTTCTCTGTGGCAATGGCAAATATGGCAAGGATTGCCCTATCTTACCTGTAATCTCCTAGAGGACTGGTCCCACGGCTTTTTTACCCGTCATTATTACCCCCAAACCCCGGAAGCTTTTACGGCTGCTCTGGGGGCAAATGTACCGGTTTATCGGGTCAAACAGGTACATGGCGATCGCCTATTAAATCCCCAAGGGATTACTAACCCGGAAATTGTCGAAGCGGATGGAATTATCACCGATGCTTCCGGTCAAGGGATTTGGGTGGCCAGTGCTGACTGTACGCCCGTACTAATAGGCGATCGCTCTACTGGTGTTGGGGTGGCGATTCATTCTGGATGGAGAGGGACGGCCAAAAGGATAGTTCCCAAAGCAGTAAAGCAGTTATTAAACTCAGGTAGTTGTTTAGATAACTTAGTGCTGGCCCTGGGGCCGGCAATTGCCGGGGAAGTGTATCAAGTAGAGGCAGAAGTTGCCGTAGAAGTGGGTTTAAGTTTATTCCCCCAAGAAACCAATCCCGACCAAATTCTGGCGAATTTATTGAACCTGTCCCCCTCCCCCTTATTTGCTGACGAGGAAAAAGGAAAAGTGCGCTTAGACGTGCGACGGGTGATTTATCATCAACTACAACAGTTAGGAATTCGGGATGAACAAATTGCGATCGCTCCTTTTTGTACCTATCAACAAGAGGATCATTTTTTCTCCTATCGTCGGGAAAAAGCCAAAAAAATTCAATGGTCTGGCATAGTTAGCCGTTAATAACTCGGTGGACATTCACTGATTACTGCTCACTGATAACTGAAAAATCCCCCCTCTCCCATGCGTATTGTTTTTTTCGGAACCCCGACTTTTGCTGTTCCCACCCTAAAAAAATTATTAGCCAATCCCGATATAGAAGTAATTGCCGTCGTTACCCAACCGGACAAGCGCCGGGGAAGGGGCAATCAATTAATCCCCTCACCGGTGAAACAAATAGCCATAGAACAGCAAATACCGGTTTTGCAGCCCAAAAGTGTCAAAAAAAACGCTCGAACCTTAGATTTTCTCAGACAATCGCGGGTGGATGCCTTTGTGGTGGTTGCCTACGGACAAATTCTCTCCCCAGAAATTCTAGAGATGCCGAGATTAGGCTGTATTAACGTTCATGGCTCAATTTTACCGAAATATCGGGGAGCAGCCCCCGTGCAGTGGTGCATCGCTAGGGGAGAAAAAGAAACCGGCATTACCACCATGTTAATGGATGCGGGCATGGATACCGGACCGATGCTACTGAAAGCCTACACCCCGATCGCTCTTTTTGACAATGCCGAACAGGTGGGAGCAACCCTAGGACAAATGGGGGCGGATTTGCTCCTAGAAACCCTCTCTAAGCTCGATCGAGCAGAAATTACCCCAATTCCTCAAAATAACGACGATGCCACCTATGCCCCTTTAATTCAAAAATCTGACTATCTAATCAACTGGCAAGATTCGGGCCGGAGAATTCACGATCGAGTCCGGGGTTTTTATCCTCATGCGCTGACCACTTTACGGGGACAACCCCTAAAAGTGATGGCCACTATTCCCCTAGAGGATCTCGGTCAACTTCCTCGAGAATTACAGACAAAAGACCTTTCTCATCTAAGCGGAGAAGTGGGAGCGATCGTGGCTCTCTGGAAAAATTTCGGGCCGGTAGTGCAGACGGGTGAGGGTTTATTATTATTAAAAGAAGTGCAATTATCGGGAAAATCACCGCGTTCTGGTGGGGATTTGGTCAATGGTTCCCGTTTAACTATCGGTGAGATTTTCGGTCAATAGTTTTCAGGGGATGGCTTTCCTTTGCTCCTCTATGCTTCACCGGTGAAGATTTTTTTCAACTTGCGAAAGCGATCGGAATAACTTCTTAACACTTCGATCGCAAACATGGGAGTTTCCTGCACGGCAAATAAAAACTGCGGTTGATTGAGATAGGCTAATTTACAATCAGTTTTGGCAATAGCTGTGGATTCTCGCAGTTTATCCCCATGCAGGAGCGCTCCTGCTCCGAATACATCCCCTTTTTCTAGAGTTTCTATCAATTGTCCCTTGATATACATCTCCACTTCTCCGCTAAGAATACCGTACATTAACTCGCCCTCCGTGCCATCGGCAAAAATAACTTCACCAGCTGGAAAAGTGCGATCGGGATGATTTTCGAGAATTTTAATCGTTTCTACGGGACTTAACATGATTTAACAATAATTTTTGCGGGTTATCTCTCCCATTTTCCAATACATTGAACTCCCCGATCATCGTTTTTGTATGTAAGAATACTTGAAACTTCTCTACCTGACAAAGATTCGGTTTGACTCTCAGAAATGCTTTGTTTAATCCTTGTCGGGGAGAGAAAATTTCCGTCTTCATACCTTTATCCTCTTCCTACCCAACCCGATTTTTGAGTGTATTTTTTTCTCTCTTATCTTTGCTCAAAAACCCTATATATATGGGCGCACGGATTCCCACTATACATGAAGTATAAAGCAAGTCTCGCCATTTGTCAAGGGTTTTCTGAAAATCTCCCCCACTTCCCGCTTCCTTGAGAAAATACCTAGTTTAAAACTGTTCGATCGCTGCTTGCGTAATTTCTGCGATCGCTGCTAAACTGGGACTAACTTGGCCAGTATCGGTGGACAACCAGAGAAGATACTCCACATTACCCGCAGGTCCGGTAATGGGAGACCAAGTTAAACCCCGATAGAACCATCCTAAGACTGCGGCGGCCTGTAAAACCTGAAAAATCGCCCCCGCTTGGTCTTGGTGGTCGCGAACTACCCCTTTTTTGCCGACTTTTTCCCGTCCCACCTCGAATTGGGGTTTGACCAATAAAATCGCCTCTCGCGGTGGATTTAATAGCGTCCACAGGGTCGGTAAAACTTTGGTCAGGGAAATAAAAGACAGATCCATAACTGCTAAATCGGCGGGTTTTTCCTGTCCGTATAACTTTTCTGGGGTTAAATAGCGAAAATTAGTTCTTTCTAGTAACATAACTCGTTGATCCTGCCGTAAACTCCAGGCCACTTGTCCATAACCCACATCGACCCCATAAACCCGTTTTGCTCCTTTTTGCAAGAGACAATCGGTAAATCCCCCCGTGGAAATGCCTCCATCTAAACAAATGCGATCGCGGACATCGATGGCAAACAATTCTAAGGCCTTAGCTAATTTTTCGCCCCCCCTTGACAAATAGGGCAGTTTCTGCTTAACCTCGATCACCGCTTCTGGATCGATTTCTGTGGCCGGTTTATCAATGATTTGGTGATTGACTTTCACCTCTCCAGCGCGAATTAATCGCTGTGCCTGTTGACGGGAATCACAGAGATTTTTGGCTACTAATAATAAATCTAATCTTTCTTTCGACAAGGAAGGCCTCCCAATAATCAGCGCCTAATTCTAAAAAATACCTTATTTTTCCGCAAGCAATCCCAGAAGGAAGATTATAACTAAAGATAGGGACAAACGGAACCCATCAGCTAAATTTTCGCTGCCATCCCGATATTTTATGGATAAAGAGACTCGATTCGCCATTTTAGTTATTGGCATCCCCTTTCTAGGACTAGCTTACTGTGGCTTGATTTTTGCCGTGATGATCTATTGGGTGTGGGGCCGGGAACATCCCGTAACCATGGCCACTTTTTTCGTCCTTGCTCCTTCTTTGATTTCTGGTTCTATCTGGCTGTTAGCCTCCTATAAAGCCCGCCAAAAGCAGCGTTTAGGGTTATAATTGGTAAGACTATCCCATCGGCCTCTAGAGAACAACTAATGTGGGGCAATGTGGGGGTGAATTGCCTTCACCCTCCCCTAGATAACTTTTTCTGATCACCACAACTAGGGGAGAGCCTTAAAGATTAGATATTTTTCTGGTGATAGTTAGGATGAAAGGTTTCCAAGTAAGACTGATTAAATAGCCCAATCCTGCCACTAAAATAATTGTCGCCCCTGAGGTGAGATTTAAACTATAGGATAACCACAAACCCACTAAAGTAAAGACAATTCCTAAAATAATCGCTAGGATCATCATTCCCTTCATATTTTTAACAAATTGTCCACTGATAGCGGCGGGAATAGTTAATAAAGCAATTACCATAATTAATCCTACCACCTGCATTACTGCCACAATAGTTAAAGCGGTTATTCCCATTAAACCTAAGTAAATTATCTCCACGGGAATATTGCGAATAATCGCAAAGGTTTCATCAAAAGATATGGCTAACAACTCTTTATAAAAGATACTAACTAAGGTGATAATTAATATATCTATGCCCGCCATTATCCATAAATCATCCCTCGGTACAGTTAAAATACTACCGAAAAGATAACTCATTAAATCAGCTTTATAACCGGGGGTTAAATCAATAAAAATTACCCCAATCGCCATACCAATCGCCCACATAACCCCGATTAAAGTATCGGCTCTCTCCCGGATGCGACGCTGTAAAAAACCCATGCCTAAAGCCGAAAAAAAGGTAAAAAATATCGCCCCCACCAGGGGATTAATCCCGAAAAAATAACCGATTCCTATCCCTCCATAGGCAGCGTGAGCGATTCCACCACTGATAAAAACCACGCGATTAACTACTACCAAAGTACCCACAATCCCACAGGCAATACTAACTAATATTCCTGCGGCAATCGCATGGCGCATAAAATCAAATTGTAAGGCCTCTAGCATAGGGTGTAGGGTGTGGGGTGTGGGGTGTGGGGTGTGGGGTGTTGGGGAGTGGGGAAGTGGGGAAGTGGGTTGTGGGGTGTGGGGTGTGGGGAAGTGGGGAAGTGGGGAAGTGGGGGAGTGGGGGAGTGGAGCATTTGGATGAAATTTCCCTATCACCCTATCACCCTATCACCCCAAAACCCTATCACCCTATCTCCTAACGACCGACTCCTGACTCCTGACTCCTGACTCCTGATAACTGATTATTGATAACTCTCAATTACTTGACGAAAATCGCTTTTTTGTTTGACTCCGCGCATTTCCTTGACTAATTCCCGGTCCTTAAAGAATTGTACCGTGGGAGTCCCAGTTACTTGACCCATTTTGGCAATTTCCGGGTCAGCTTCGATGTCAATTTCCACAAAATAAATTTTGCCATCGTACTCATCGACCACTTTATCTAAAATCGGTTTCAGGGTTTTACAGGGGCCACAGGTGGGAGAAACATATTTGACCATTAACAAGCGATCGCCATCGTGGAATAATTTCCGCAGAGCATAACCCCCAACGTGACGGGTTTTGTGAATATCAAAAGTTTCCTCCGTATCGGCCGGGGTTTCGCTAACGGTTTTTGTCTCGTAATGTTCAGAAGTGGCTGATTGACGGTATTCTTGGATTAAATTATGCTCCGATAACCATCTTTCTGCCAATAACGCCGCCATACACCCCGTACCTGCGGCAGTGATTGCCTGACGGTATTCGTGGTCCTGCACATCTCCTGCGGCAAAAACCCCCTCGACGCTGGTAGCAACAGTCCCCGGTTTGACTTTCACATAACCCACCTCGTCTAATTCTAGTTGTCCTTGGAATAGGGAAGTATTGGGAGTGTGACCGACGGCATAAAATAACCCTCTAACGGCTAATTCGCTGATTTCTCCCGTTTGCGAGTTTTTAATGCGTAATCCTGCCATTTTACTGCCTGTACCGAACACATCCACTGCTTGGGTGTGAAAATGAACGGTAACTTTCGGATTATTTAACACCCGGTCCTGCATTGCTTTCGAGGCACGCATCGCTTCCCCGCGTATCAATAAATGGACGTGAGAGCCGTATTTAGTTAAATATACGGCTTCTTCTGCCGCCGAGTCACCGCCACCAATCACAGCGAGGTTTTCCTCTCTAAATATCGGTGTAGCACCGTCACAGATAGCACAAGCGGAAATCCCGTTACTCCAGAATTGGGCCTCGCTGGGTAATCCTAAGCGTTTGGCAGTGGCTCCCGTGGCGATAATAATACTATTGGCCTTAACTTCCCGGTCCGTGGAACGAATGGTAAAAGGACGCTGACTTAAATCCACCGAGATAACATCTTCGGTATAGCATTGGGTCCCCCATCTTTCGGCCTGTTCCTTCATTCTTTCCATGAGCTTCGGACCGGTGATTCCTTCGGGAAAACCGGGGAAATTTTCTACTTCTGTGGTGGTCATCAATTGTCCCCCCGGAATGCCTCCCGCTTGGAAACCCTCAAACATCAAGGGTTTTAAGTTCGCACGCGCCGCATAAATCGCCGCCGTATATCCCGCGGGTCCCGAACCAATAATGACTAAATTCTCGACAGTCATAACCGTAAATGCAACTCATAACGACTACGCTTTTTAGTATAGCAGCATCAGTTATCAGTTATCAGTTATCAGTGTCATATTCCTCGTCACCGACTCTGCCAGTGGGTAAAGTCTGCCGCAAATTGAGCTAGGGATAACAGCTTAATACGGGTATCTTGAGCAACTTTTTGGCGCATTTGAGCCGTATTATATCCCCAATCGGCTAAATATAAGCCCACATCGTTTAAATCTGCTTGTTGCTGTACTAATTCCAACGCATCGAGACGATCCTCGACAAACCACAAATTAGCGGGGGATTCCGGTAAATCAGCCAGTATTTGCTGAATAGTCAGGTATTTCGGCTGTTTAATTTCCTTGCCAATTAATCTCGCTGCCGGAAAATTAATTGCTACTTTTTGTAACAATCGCTTGACAAAACGGCTTTCTTTTGTAGTGATGATATAAACCAAAAAATCCGAGTCTAAAAAAGAGGCCAGGCGATCGATCGCGGGTTGATAAAATTGATGTAAGGCTAACCAAGACTCTAGATCCGACTCAATCCATCGATCCCTAAGACCATCGAGGGCATTTGAGAGAACTTTTTTCGCTATTTTCTCCCTTTCTAGCAGATTTTGCCGAATTGACGGCCAATTATTTAAAGCTTCCCCGTCGGGAATACCGAGAACAAGCGATCGCAACAGTAAAGGCATTTCCCAACCGGTTTCGATAACGGGACGAAGTTGCGAAAAACTAGGGAAAAAATCCTCGGGAATTATTTCCGGCCAAAGGGTTTCATAGGTGCGTTTGCTAATCTGAAAATACTCGATCATGCCATCACAAAGAACACCATCAAAATCCAGTGCTAGAATGCGGGGGGATTGATTCATAAATGCTGGTTTAATCTCAATAATGGCAGTATAGCGCAGCGAAAATTAAAAAATTGTCTGGTACATCATGCTATTAGCTATTCTTTGCTTCATCGTTGATATAACATAGCTGTCTCCATCGGTCTAACCGTGTATTAGACACCTCCAAAATTCAGGCTAGATTGAGGTTAATTGCTGGAGATGTCTATTGTACTGTCAGAGAATCAGGAGCCGCCCAAGACCCATTGGGTCGCTACCTCAGTTTCCCCCCACGGGAACTGCCTGACTTCAGCGGCGACAAAGTGGGAAGCCAGACTTTCAATCAGTTTAACCAGAGTGGAATCAGTCACCACTGCAACCTTACTGACGTACTTGTGATGGTCGCGTATCAGCCGGAAATGAGCAACCAAGGCACCAAAACTCTCCCAACCAGTGAACGTGGGAACTTCGATGATTACGCCAGCAAGGCCACCAGTGGCTTCAATGTGGGGGTCCACTGCCTCCGCAATCTTGATGAAATCTTCCGCCGCAAGTGCAGATGTAGGTTGCATATACAGAATGCTATGCGCGGCATCTAAATTATACTCTATCATAGTTTGCCTCTCCCAAATGGTCGAAGTCTAACTATATACCTGGACTTCCCCCATACAGAAATACTAAAAAATTAACAAAACCCTTACTGCCTGGAGCTTCTCAGAAAAAATTGAAAAGACGCTACTGGGTACATTTTCCCTTTGAAAATGGCTGTACCGTTGACTGTATC
>NZ_JAPZQM010000368.1:0-6782 GCF_027530565.1 Microcystis sp. LE19-10.1B
AACCCTTATATAGAAAGGCATTTAGCGATTTTTGTCAATTGTTTTTTATCTAGAGCGAACTAATCAATTAAGTCTCTTGCCAGATAAGGATTTAGTCGATTTATGCCCCCCTATCGAACCATACCAAGTAACGAAGAACCAATTTAGTTACCAGTCGCCAACCACCCAGGACAACGCTAGATCTCTTAAGACAGTTGACCAAAAATTATGGCTGAGAACGACAGCACTAAATTATCAGTTCAACGGAGAGGGTGGGATTTGAACCCACGTTAGGTGTTACCCTAAAGCAGATTTCGAGTCTGCCGCATTCAACCACTCTGCCACCTCTCCACAGGGTTTGAGTCTGGATTATCATTTTAACAGATTACTTGTCCTCGGATTGATTTTTTTTGATCGACCTCTTGCATAATCTATTTTTGAGGGTTTAAAAACGTCAAAAATAAGGATTAAGTGGCATAAACTATCTAAATATAGCGTTTCCTAAGCTAGTGAGGTACACCTGTTTTTCTTCCCCTTTGCCTTTTGCCTCTTGCCTTTTGCCTAAAACCCAGAACTTTTGTACCTCAGCAGACTGAAAAACGCTATAGACTATTTAATCGATTATTATTCATTATTGATTCTCCTGACTACTGACGACCGACTCCTCAGCAACCATAACAATTTTTGATTTTTACCGGAGGTCTGATGAATCAAGCTCCTTTTCTTCCAGTTAACCATCCCCAGCCTAACTTTCTCCACTGGTTAGGGAGTCTCTGGAAATTTTCCCGTCCCCATACGATTATCGGCACTTCTTTAAGTGTTTTAAGTCTGTATTTAATTGCTTTGGGCAATATTAGCGATTTTTTTAGCCATTGGCCAGTTTTATTGCTCACTTGGGTCGCTTGTCTTGCGGGTAATGTCTATATCGTCGGTTTAAATCAGTTGGAAGACATCGACATCGATAAAATCAATAAACCCCATCTTCCCCTAGCCAAGGGCGAATTTTCTCGGTTAACAGGACGGTTAATCGTGGTTTTAAGCGGTATTTTAGCAATTATACTGGCTTTTATCGGTGGTTTTTGGCTGTTAATCACCGTGGGGATTAGTTTACTCATCGGTACTGCCTATTCCTTGCCACCAGTGCGTTTAAAACGCTTTCCCCTCTGGTCCGCCTTCTGTATTTTTACCGTCCGGGGTGTCATCGTCAATTTAGGTCTTTTTCGCCACTACAACACAGTTATCAATCAAAATCAGTCTATCTATCCCTCGGTCTGGGTTTTAACAGCTTTTGTTCTCGTTTTCACCGTTGCGATCGCTATTTTCAAGGATGTTCCTGACCTAGAAGGCGATCGCATTTACCAAATTACCACTTTTACCCTGCTTCTCGGTCCTCAAAAAATCTTAACAATTTCCCTATTGACAATTTCTCTATGTTATGGGGGGATGATTGCCGTCGGTCTCTTGGGGATAACGGGAATTAATTCTCCTCTGGCCATTGTCGCCCATCTGCTCCTACTTGTTCTTCTTTGGTGGCGTAGTCGCGGAGTAAATTTAGAAGATAAAAGCGAAATCAGCCAATTCTACCAATTTATTTGGAAATTATTCTTCCTAGAATACCTGATATTTCCCCTCGCTTGTTTAATATGAAAATATCTCCTTTTTTAGCGGCCATTCCCTTACTTTTGCTAGGTGGTACAAGCGCACCAAGTCAAGAAACCATCGATCCGCAACTATTAACCGGCAACCTTCGTTTAACCCTGAAAAATGGTGTTTGGAAACTGTGGCAAGATCAACCCGTTTATCAAAATCTGACCCTAGATTTAAGCTGTGATCACGCTGTTTGTCAGCCGTCGGTGTGGGGATACGCGCTCAAATTCAATAAAGAAGTGGATCACCAAGGTACGGTAAAAGCGATTAAATTAGACAATGCTTGGCGATTACAGGTGAAAATGAACATTCAAACTCACCCTTGGCAAGGGGAAGTCAGGGAAGCTATCTATAATATCGAAATTGTCCCCTACCAAGACCAACTTATCGGCAGTTATCAAGGCACTTTAGGGGGAAGAAGACTACAAAACCAAGTTAATGGCACAATTTCCCCTTTATGGCCTAATCCTGTCCCTAATCATCAACCCCTACAAGCGCGAGAACATCCCCGTTTAATCTTTCGCAAGTCAGAATTAACTAATCTCAGAGAAAAAGCGAAAACTCCCATCGGTAAAACTATTATCGCCCAATTAAACAACAGTTTACAAGAAAAAATTTATTACGATGGTTATGTTCCTAATGGTGGTTATCATGCCACAGGTCATTGTTTTTTAGCAATTTTAAATCAAGATAGAAAATCAGCAGAAATCGCCTGGGAAATTATCGAAAAAACCCGTAAAAATCGGGGAAGGAGAGTCTTAGAACAAGCACCAATTGTCGCAGGAGTTGCTCTCGCTTACGATCTTTGTTATGATTTTTGGGGAGAAAAGCGCCAACGGGAAATTACTCGCTGGTTATCCAGTGAAAGTAAAAAACTTCTCAAAGGTGGTTCACCCAAAGATGGATGGAATGGAGAGGCAGTTAGTAACTGGAATGCGCGGGCCAGAGGTGCGGCAGGATTAGCTAGTTTAGCGATTCTCAAGGAAGATTTACCGCCCGATTCTCTCTATTCTCCCTCTGCACAGGTGGAAATGGCCAAACGTCACCTAGAACGCTATTTTACCACAGCTATCGGCGATCGAGGATTTGGCACAGAAGGAGATTTATACACCACCGAACCCATGGTTCTCGCTGTTTTTCCCTTTTTGCAAGGGTATCGAAATAGTCTCGGATTAGACTTAGTAACTGGTTCCTCGGCAGCCCAATTGATCCCCCATTATTTAACCAGAATTGTCCCTAAAAATGGTCAATTATTGATTCCTGCTTATGGCAGACATCAGATGTTTGTAGGAGTGTCTTTATTAACTATCGGATTGGGAATTACCGATAAATCATGGCTGCCAGCGCTAAAATGGCGATTACAAGGACAGGAAAAACAACTTTTTCACCCCCATTATCCCCATATTGCCCCTTTTCTTCTCGCTGCTTATCCATCTAATCTTATTCCCGAAAATCCCGAACGCCAACTTTCCAGGGTTTTAGTTGATCAACAAAAGGGATTTTATGCTTTTCGTAATCGCTGGCAAAATGAAGAGGATTTTGTCGCTAGTATCTATCTTAAACAGCAACCTTTTGTGGGAGGATGGTCTTTTCCCGATGTCGCTAGTGTGAGAATTTGGGGATTAGGAGGACATTGGGCGAGTTTTGAGAGATCAAAAGGCGACTGGAACTCAGAAAATACCGTTATTTTCCCGAAAACACCGCCTTGGACCCAGGCAAAACCGATGACTTTTCAATCTAGTCCCGATGGTTCGGGAGTAATTACGTTAAAAACTGATAAAATTAGGGTTAAAGGGGCTGAACCACCCGCAGGAGTTGCTCTAGTTCGCTCTTTCGCCGTCGATTACAGTCTGTCCTCCGGTTCCCCCGGATTATTCGTCTTGATGGATAAATTATTAGGTAAAGTCGAGCAACCAGAATTTATTAATAAAACTTGGGTGATGAATACCCAGGGAAATGTTACTCTCGGAAAAAATAGTTTTACTATCACTCAAAATCGGGCAAATATGCAGGGAACTTTTATAACTCCCGTGACTTTAAAAGTCGAGAAAACTAATACAGGTGAGCGCATTTTAGCCACGGGTAGCGAGGAATTTTTTCTGGTGATGACCGTACAGAAAAGTCGTCCCCCAGCAGTTAAAATTATCGGCAAGGGATTAGATGCGATCGTGCAAATTGGCTCCCAGGAAATCTCAATTATCGACGGTGCAGTTAGATTAAAAGAGATGAATTTTCAAGAGCCATAAAAATTAGCAAGTGACCAAAGAAAAGTTAACAGTTGTCCAGGGGCATTTGTAAAGATGAAGACTATTTGAGCAATTATTGATGATATAATCAAGGTGGCTGACCAAAATAGCCCCTAAATTTAGAACTATCTAAATTGCATCTATAATTTCCGCCTAACTAAACTATGACTAAATATCATCAAATCACCGTTCACAATCGTCAGACGGGCGAAAAATTTGTCACCACCGTTCCAGGGGATAACTATATACTGCACAGTCTGGAAAAACAGAGTCATCAATTACCCTTTTCCTGTCGCAATGGAGCTTGTACCAGCTGTGCGGTCAGGGTATTATCGGGAGATATCCATCAACCAGAAGCGATTGGACTATCGCCGGAATTAAAAGCCAGAGGTTATGCTTTACTTTGTGTCAGTTATGCCCGTAGCGATATGGAAGTAGCCACCCAAGACGAGGATGAAGTGTATGAATTACAATTCGGTCGCTTTTTTGCCCGTGGGAAAGTGCGTTTTGGTTTACCCTTAGATGAAGAATAGATTAGGGATTAATCGTGCCAGATACCAGCAGCCAATTAGAAAAATACCTAGACATTGCCAGCGAAGCCGCCCTAGCAGCGGGAACAATTATCCTCGATAATTGGGGTAAAATCGAGACAATAGAAGAAAAAGGGCGATCGGGCGATTTAGTGACGGAAATAGATCGTCGAGCAGAAACAGAAATTCTCAAAATTATTGGCCGTCACTTTCCCAAACACGGGATTTTAGCGGAAGAATCGGGAAAACTGCAAGGGAGGGACAGCGAGTATCTCTGGGCGATCGATCCTCTCGATGGAACCACCAACTATGCCCACGGTTATCCCGTATCCGTCGTCTCCATCGGACTACTGATCGCAGGGATAGCAAAAGTGGGAGTCATCTATAACCCCTTTAGAAAGGAACTATTTCGGGCAGCCCGGGGTTTAGGATCCACCCTGAACCGTCGTCCTATCCATGTCTCCCGGACGAGTGAACTAGAAAAAAGTTTACTGGTGACGGGCTTTGCCTATGATCGTTGTCAAACCCCCGATAATAATTATGCCGAATTCTGTTATCTGACCCATCTGACCCAAGGGGTACGCCGCAGCGGTTCCGCTGCCAAAGACTTAACCGATGTGGCCTGTGGGCGCTTAGATGGTTATTGGGAACGAGGGATTAATCCCTGGGATCTGGCCGCGGGAATTATTCTGATCGAAGAAGCTGGCGGTAAAATTAGCGCCTACGATGAGAGTCCTTTTCTGATGGAAACGGGGCGAATTCTGGCCACTAACGGACACATTCACACCCCCTTAAGCCAGGCTCTGCAAAAAGCCGCCTCTTGGAGTTTTCAGTTTTAATGGGATTATCATTTTAGAGTAGGGTCTGCTGTATGCCTTTTCCGATTTCCCAGGGATTATTTCAATTTGATTTAATCGATCACTTCGCTGTTTTAGGAGTCTCGATCGATGCCGAACATGAGGAGATTCGCGAGCGTTACTTAAAAATCGCCTATAAACTTCACCCCGATACCTGTCGCCTTTACACCCCCGCCGAAAGGGAACAGGCTCATCAGTTACTCGCCAAATTAGTTAACCCAGCCTACGAACATCTAGGCCGCGACCTATCTCGGGAAGAATTCCGCCTTGTTTTAACACAAATGGGTAAGGCAATGGCGCGAGATTCGGGTAAAATCACCATCAATAGCGAACCAGCTAGAAAACTAGCCCAGTCCACCGCTAACTATGAATTAGCCTATCAAAAAATCCTGCAATCTTTGGCGATCGATCAATATACCGCCCTGGAAAATACCTATCAGAAAATCGCCCAACTCAGTGAACTCAATCTGGTTTATCTGATGCTAACCGAAGGTCAGGGCAACAAGAAAACTACCCCGAAAGTCTTTATCTCCCAAGGCAATCCTCGCCAGTCCGAGTTAGTGGTCGCGGCTACCACCACGGCAGCCCCAGCTAAAGCCAAGGAATCGCCCTTAGAAGCCTATATTCGCCGCGCCCAAGCCTCTCTTGACCAAAATAACCCCGCCCAAGCTTTGCGAGAATTGCGCGATGCCCTACGGGAAGAACCAGATAATAGCATCTGTCACGCCCTGCTCGGTTTAGCCTATCTGCGACAAAATCAACTCTCCATGGCCCGGGTTCATATCAATCGCGCTTGGCAAGCCCGCCCCAAAGATGCGACGGTGATTAGGTGCAAACGGGAACTGGATAAAGTAGTTAATCCTAATACTGAAATGGAAGACCAGAAGGGACAAAAAAAGGAAGGGAATACTAAGGGCGGTTTTTGGTCCCTATTTGGTGGTAAAAAGAATAACTAGCTCAAACCATAACGGTATAAGCTTGATACCAAATCGTCATTTTAACCCGCCTGTTACCCCACGCAGGTAACAGGAGAAAAGAAACGATCAGCCCGAGACTCAAGCTCAAACTAGACAGACAAAACAGCTTACCCTGATCAGTAAGTGGGTGGGTGGAATTAAATATAAGATGAACGTAGGTTGGGTTGAAGCATGAAACCCAACGCCCGCATAGTTTACGCTACCGCTAACCCATCCTACAAATAATTGTGCCTCCCTACTTAGGGTTTGCTGAAAAAGTCGCTCAAAGAATTATGCTATTGAGTGCCAATAATTTGTCGCCCAAGTGATAAGTTTTACTTGAGTAAAACTTATCACTTTTAACATAATTTTTATTAAAGCGTTGCCGACATCTTAGTTCTTTTGTTCGCCCAGAAATCAAGAAAGACAAAAAAAGCCCAAAAAACTGCCGAAGCAGTCGGGAAAGATTGACAACCAAAAAGGTAATAGCAATGGACGTTTCTGAAGTTTCAGGTAGTTTTGTCATGCACAGATTTAAACCAAATCTTCTCTTAGCTTGTCCGAATT
>NZ_JAPZQM010000517.1:0-4447 GCF_027530565.1 Microcystis sp. LE19-10.1B
TTGGTATCAGAGTTATCAGATTTTTAGGGCTAATTGTGCATCTGCTGGGCAACCAAATTAGCCTGTAATTCAGAGCCGGCAATCGTTTTGACGATTTAGATAAAATTTTCAATGTGACACTTTAGGGTGCGGAATGTGGGTACCATCTAAGGAAGTTTGTCCAATGGCAGTTAGAACAGGTTTCTCGCCTGTTCTAACCTCTGACTGACTTAAGCCGGTCTTCCCTCCACCACCTTATCGATTAAACCGTAGGCGACAGCTTCCTCGGCGGAGAGGAAATAATCGCGGTCCGTGTCTTTTTCGATGCGTTCGATGGTTTGTCCAGTGCGATTAGCCATAATTTCGTTTAATTGCTGGCGAATACGCAGGATTTCCTTAGCTTCAATGTCGATATCCGTCGCTTGCCGGCGCCCGGTTCCGCCCATGGGTTGGTGAATCATAATCCGCGCATGGGGAAGGGCGAGACGCTTACCCGGACTACCGGAAGCCAGTAAAAATGCCCCCATGGAGGCCGCTAATCCCACACAGATAGTCACCACTTCCGCTTTGATGTACTGCATGGTGTCGTAGATGGCCATACCGGCGGTAACGGAACCCCCCGGCGAGTTGATATAGAGATAGATGGGTTTAGTGGGGTCTTCCGAGTCGAGATAAAGCATTTGGGCCACAAGGGCATTGGCTAACCCGTCGGTGACTTCCTGCCCCAAAAAAAGAATGCGTTCCACCGAAAGACGGCTGTAAATGCTAATCCACTGTTCGTATTGGCTACCCGGCAGACGGTAGGGAACTTTTGGCACACCGATAGGCATAATTGGTAACAACTCCTGCTAATTTGTAATAAATCTTAACTAACTTGGGCGAGGGGTTTCGGCAGCTCCTTGCGACTTTCGAGAACGCGATCGATTAATCCGTAGTCTTTCGCCTGTTGTGGGGTGAGATAGAAGGTGCGATCCATATCTTTCGCCAGTTTTTCGGTGGTTTGACCCGTATTTTTCGAGAAAATTTCCAACATCGTCTGTTTGTTGGCGATTACTTCTTTGGCGCGAATCTGGATATCGGTGGCTTGTCCTTGCGCCCCAGTGCGGTTTTGGTTGAGAACGATGGTAGCGTGGGGTAAGGAGGCGCGAAAACCCTTGGTTCCTGCGGAAAGAATCATCGCGGCAGTTCCCATGGCCTGTCCGATACAGATAGTATGAACGGGAGGTTTAATGTAGTTGAGGGTGTCACAGATGGCGAAAGCTTCGGTTTCGTAGCCGATCGCGTCCCCCGTGTACCAGGATGTGCCGGTAGAGTTGATATAGAAGAAAATCGGTTTTTCGGGATCGTCAAATTGCAGGTAGAGCAGTTGGGCGATAATTAATTCCGTCACGTCCACCCCGACATTGCGCTTGACATCATCGGAGGAAAATAAGGGCAACCCCAGATAGACAATTCTCTCTTTGAGCAGGAGAGATTCTAAGTCCGGTGGTGGTGTCCGATAGGCTGCATCCCCATAATAGGCAGTTTGTACCGCTTTAATCACTGAGTTCATCGAGTTTTTCCGTCATACACAGTATCCTGCTTTTGATTTTAACGTAATCGGGTTGACCGATTGCGTGGGGGTATTTTTAGCTAGGTTCGTCCCCAAGAATCTCTCATCGACTGCTAGAAAATTGACATCTCCCCGTTCTCAAGAGATGGGAATTCTCATCGGTGATCCTAAATCTGGTTATTAAAAACTGATTATTTATTCCCCCTTTTGCCTATTCCCTGTTGCACGAGTGCCTGTCCTTATAAGTAGCCTATAATCAACGGATTTGGTATGACTAGAAGCGGGTTGAAACCGGGCTTCTACTCGATTACGATATATTTTAGAAAGCCTGTCTAACTTATATTGTTGAGGCATCGTCAAAGATACTCTATCCACCTTATCTAGAGAAACCGCCGGAACGGGCAACACCAGAACAAATGTCAAATCCTGTCATCAGCTGCCCGCGCATTTAAATTGCTTGTTCAGATGAGGCACTCTTGCACTCTTGCAACAGTAAAAGGATTGAGGGAGATGTAGCTCATCTAAGGATAGGCGGTTAAGATGCGTCTTAGCTTACCCAACTTCACGGCGGGTTAATGGTAAGTGTTCAAAGTTAATCGGTCTGATTTTCCCCTGAGTAAGGAAGATTTATCGAAACTAAGTAGCTGGTTATAATTAAATTAAAAATGGATTTTAAGTTCGATCCCCCCTTAATCCCCCCTTGATAAGGGGGGTGCCGATCCCCCCTTAGTCCCCCCTTTAATCCCCCCTTGATAAGGGGGGTGTCTGATAATTTTTAACGCCTACCTACTTATCACAAACAATGCTAACCCATGAATCATATTTTTTCTGCTATTGATTTTCAGGCAATTAAAAATAACCCTAACTTTAAGGAAGACAGCGTTAGAGAAGTGATTATTTTACCTCTTTTAACAAGTTTGGGCTACCAAGAGGATAATATCGAAAGAAGTAAAACCCTACGGCATCCCTTTTTAAAGGTTGGTAGTAAAAAACGTCCGATAAATTTAATTCCTGACTATGTTCTCAAAGTTAATCAAAGTTATGCTTGGGTATTAGAGGCTAAAAAACCAACGGAAAATATCTACGAAGGTGATTCAGTAGAACAGGTCTATAGTTATGCGAGTCATCCTGAAATCAGAAGTAATTATTTTGCTCTTTGTAATGGCCTAGAATTTAGTTTATTTAAGACCCTCGATACCAGTACACCTATCTTATATTTTTCTCTTGATGCAATTGCCGATAGTTGGCAAGAGTTGACCCAGTATTTAGTCCCAGATAGATTTCAAGTGGGGAAAAGTTTTACCTATCAAAACCATTCCCCAATCAGTCGCAAAACTTTTGACTACTCAAGTCGTCCCTTATTAGAACCAATTGAGGTAAAAAAACAACAAGCTAAAAGACATTTTGGTGTCCATGGATATTTTACTAAACAAGCATGGAATGTGGTGGCAGAATATATTAAAAACTTTAGTCAACCGGGAGATGTCATTCTTGATCCTTTTGGCGGTAGTGGAGTGACGGCAATTGAAGCTTTAATGAATAACCGCAAAGCGATTAGTATTGATATTAACCCTCTGGCTATTTTTCTTGTTAATTCTTTAATTAGTCCCGTTGATTTTGATGATTTAAGTCAGGCTTTTGAACGAGTTAAATTAGCCTACCAAGAGCGAGAACCGCAAACCAAAGAAGCAATAACAAAGGCACTCAATACCTATCCCTATCCCGAAGGATTGAAACTGCCTAAAGGTTCTGATGTGGCTACTGTTGAACAGTTATTTAGTAACAAACAATTAGCTCGACTAAGTTTATTAAAACATTTGATTAAACAAGAACTAAACGAGAATATTAGGGAGTCTTTATTGTTAATGTTTTCTGGCTTATTAACTAAAGCTAATTTAACTTATCATAACAATAATCAAAGACCTGCATCTGGACAAGGAAATGCTTCAGTTTTTCAATATTACCGTTATCGCATAGCACCTCAACCTGTAGAAATTGATATTTTCACTTACTTTGAATTGAGATTTAAAAAGATAGTTGCTGCTAAAAAGGAGATGACGTATTTTATTAATAAAAACACCATCAACTATGCCAAAATTGTTAAAGGAACAGCGACAGACTTAAGTTTTATTGAAAATGAAAGCGTTGATTATATTTATACCGATCCTCCCTACGGAAAGAAAATTCCCTACTTAGATTTATCAATAATGTGGAATGCTTGGTTAGATTTAGAAGTGACGGAAAAGGACTATCAATTAGAAGCTATTGAAGGGGGAACAATCCAAAAAAGTAAACAGGAATATAATCAATTAATTGCCCAAAGTATTCGAGAAATGTATCGAGTTTTGAAATTTGAGCGATGGTTATCCTTTGTCTTTGCTCACAAAGATCCTGAGTTTTGGCATTTAATTTTAGATACCGCAGAAAGTTGCGGATTTGAATATGTGGGAGCAGTGCCACAAAAAAATGGCCAAACTAGCTTTAAAAAGCGGCAAAATCCCTTTACAGTTTTATCAGGACAGTTAATTATTAATTTTCGGAAAGTTCCTACTCCCAAAGCGGTAATGAAAGCTAACTTAGGCATGGATATAACCGAGATTGTCATGCAAACTGTTGAAGGAATTATTGCTAAAAATGATGGGGCAACCCTAGAACAAATTAACGATGAATTGATTATTAAAGGTTTGGAATTAGGGTTTTTAGATTTACTAGCCAAGGAGTATTCAGACTTGACTCCAATTTTGTTAGATAATTTTGATTATGAGGAAAAGACTGAACTATATACCTGGACTTCCCCCATACAGAAATACTAAAAAATTAACAAAACCCTTACTGCCTGGAGCTTCTCAGAAAAAATTGAAAAGACGCTACTGGGTACATTTTCCCTTTGAAAATGGCTGTACCGTTGACTGTATC
>NZ_JAPZQM010000433.1:0-1748 GCF_027530565.1 Microcystis sp. LE19-10.1B
TAAATCCTTATCTGGCAAGAGACTTAATTGATTAGTTCGCTCTAGAGCAAAAATAATTGACAAAAATCGCCAAATGCCTTTCTATATAAGGGTTCCATCCCTTATAACCCCCGTCCATTGCATAACAAAAACCGAAGAACCTAGTTAAACCTCCATAGGGGTGCATTTTACATAATCCTAAATCAATGACAAATTGAATATCATCATTAGGTATATTCCCTAATTCTAAACCTGCTAACATCGGTTCAATAATGGCTTGAATTCTTGGTTCTCTTAATCTTTCCGCTAAACTATCTAAGTGAGTATCTTGACGTGCAATTAATATTTCTTTGGCTGTTAAAATGTGTTCCTTAGTAATAGTAATACTTCTATCTTTCGCCATTTTTTCTACAATTTCTTTAGCTAAAGCATTGACTAACCAAGGTTGTCCTTGAGTTAAATAAAATGCTGTTTCTATTGCTTCTGGTGTGAAAATTTGTCCAGTTGCTGCTGTATGTTGTTGATATAATTCTCCCACTTCTGCAAGATTAAAATTTCGCATAGTCAGAGAAGCCACTTTGATATTAAAAGGACTAGATGTCTTTAATCTATCACTACCACCAGATGCTACTTTATAATCTCGCACATCTCGTAAACCAATTAATCCTACTGATGAGGGAAAATTTTCAGGACGGTTAGGAAAACCATCTCTTAACTGTCGTAAAACTGATATTAATGTTTGGTCTTGTAAAGAGTCAATTTCATCTATAAATAATACTATGGGACGATTGATAGCTTTTGCCCAACCTCTTAAAAAAGCCTTAATTCTATTTCCTGGTTCTTCCTGTTGCCATTGTTTAACAGGTGGTTGTAATTCGGTCGGTAAACTATCTTGAATTGTATTATACCAAGTTCCTAAAATTGCTAATTCTGCGGCAGTAGGATCATGATTAAATGGACTTCCTACTTCCACTGATACCATGACTGCGGCATAATTTCCTCTATCGGTAAGTTGTTGGCTCTTCTGGTTTCTGTGTGGAAACGGGGTCTATACTGATAGTTTCTTCAGCAAAATACTCCTAAAAGTCTTTCCCAGTAAATATTTCACGATTCTATAAGCAAAAATTATCACACAAAGTCGAGAAGAGCCAGTTGTTTTGCTAGGGCTAACATAGCGGTGGTTTTCCCTGTTTGTCGTGGTGCGTGTAGGACAAAGTAACTACGTTGTTGAATTAGCTCCTCTAAATCTAGTAATCGTACTGTGGGAGAGAGCATATAGTGGATATCGTTGGAACAGGGACCGGCAATATTAAACCAGCGAGTCATAGAATTTTATTATTTAGTGGACATTTTAATTTTAGATGATTTTGGTGTGGTTTGTCATGGCAGTAAGGAAGAGGTGATGCTCGGCAATACTTTGTTATGCTTGATTATGATCAATTATTGTTATGTAGAGGAATGGTAGGCTGATTTTACGTTTGCTCATAGGTAGTGATACTAAATCTGGTTATTAAAAGTGGCATTTAATAAACCTCTTGCATAATTAATTTTTGAGGCTTCAAAAACGGCAAAAACAAGGATTAAATTACATAAAATCTGTAAATAGACCGTTTAATTGATTATTATTCATTCGGCTCTTCGTTACTTGTTATGGTTCGATAGGGGGGCATAAATCGACTAAATCCTTATCTGGCAAGAGACTTAATTGATTAGTTCGCTCTAGATAAAAAACAATTGACAAAAATCGCTAAATGCCTTTCTATATAAGG
>NZ_JAPZQM010000272.1:0-3356 GCF_027530565.1 Microcystis sp. LE19-10.1B
TTGAAAGATTAAATAATACCTTTCGACAAAGGATTTCTCGGCTGGTGAGAGAGAGTCTATCTTTCTCTAAAAAAATGGAGAATCACGTTGGGGAGCCCTTTGGTATTTTATCCATGACTACAATGCACAGCAAAGCAAAGGATTAAGCCGCCATCACTACTACCGAATCACCACCTCGGCAGTGATAGCATCCTCGTTGCCTGGTGAATTAGTAAAGGTCACTTGAGAGACTTTGTTCGTCTCGTCATTGGACAGCGTTGCCTCGGTCGGGTTGCCCTTAACCTTAATTTTAAAGGTGCCTGCATCGGTCACGACTGGATACCGGCTCAGATTGAAGACTTTCTTGGTTCCATCCCCCTTACCAACTGGTTCATCGATGACTACATCAACAAATGGCGAATTGACTTCATCTGGCACGATGCCAATAAATCCGGGGATGCTGGTGCTGACTCTGGCGATCGCTTTGACTGCTGAAGGTACTTCTTCAACATAAACGCCAGGAGAAAGATATTGAGGCATAGCCCTCTCCTTAACAAAATATTTGCTTAATCTCCATGCTAGCACTTTTGGTCTATTGTGACTCCTCTCTACAGGGGTGACAACGAGATTAAAGTCTAGGCTGGGTGTGGGTTGTAGGTAGGGTTGATTCATTTAAATTATTAAGTACAGCTGATTTTGAGTCAATAAATTTGACTGAAGATTATCAAGTTTATCTTTTTCTAATCAAAAGAGTTAGTCACAATAACTAATCTTTAATCCTCTGCCAATATTTATTATGAATAGATTGATAAAACTTGTTAACAAGCCACGGCTCTTCGTTACTTGTTATGGTTCGATAGGGGGGCATAAATCGACTAAATCCTTATCTGGCAAAAGACTTAATTGATTAGTTCGCTCTAGATAAAAAACAATTGACAAAAATCGCTAAATGCCTTTCTATATAAGGGTTCCATCCCTTATAACCCCCGTCCATTGCATAACACAAACCGAAGAGCCCTTTTTTAGCTATAATCAAGTCATAGTAGGCTTTCACGTCAAAATACGCCCATGGCAGAAACGACCCCATCCGCATGAACGCGAGTTCTTGGGAAGAAGCTACGGACATCGATTATTTTATCACGAATGTCCAGGCGGAAAAAGTAACCCCGCAGTGGCTAGTAGAAACTTACTCGCCAAGAAATTGGGTAGAAGTTTTCTATCGAGAGGCGAAAGGATGGTTGGGGCTAAGAGAATATCAGGTTCGCGAGAAAGAAAGCCTTCTTCGCCATTTTATCCTGGTGTTTTGTGCCTACACTTTTATTCTCTGGCATCACTTAACTGGGGGGCTACAAAGACGATGGGCGAATAAACCTCTGGAGACGTTTACCGATGCGTTGGAGGCTTTTCGTACAGCGATGTCTTTTCGTTTTTTCACTTGGCTAACGCAGAATATTGATGTCTTTACCTCTCACAAAGCGGCTTTGGGCTACATTTGGGCTTAAAATTTGTTTAAGTCCCAGTAGTCATTTTTAGGCAGTGGTTTCAAAATATCTTTCATGAGTTTTGGAAAATTTATTAGCATATTTTATGATCTCCTTGAGGTTTATCTTTACTTCTACATCCTATCTATAATAGGCGTTTTTGTGTGACTTTTTACGACGTTCAACACTTCTGGCAGTTATCTTAACGGTGAGATAGGAAGTTTTGGTTTTGGGGAGTCGGTCGTCTATACCAAATTAGGTTATACTTCATCTTGGTAAGAAACGCTGTCATCTACCCAAACACCTAGAAACAATTGCTATTTTTCCTCAGATTGACAATAGTTCTAATTGTCTCCCCTCTAGGTCTTTAATCCTGATATTTTCTTGAGAATCTCTGGATAAATTTAAAGTTTTAATCACCTCTTTTGCCACCGCTTTTACCACCGGAATGGCCACAGAATTACCGAACTGTTTATAAGCTTGGACATCGCTGACAACAATCTGAAAACTATCGGGAAATCCCTGTAATCTTGCCCATTCTCTGGGAGTCATTCTGCGGACGAATAACTTATTTACCTCTCCTTTAATGCGAGTAACGGGAGTAAAATTAGTCAGTCTTTTATTGATAACTAAATTTCTTTCTTTTCCCATACCTCCCACCACAATAGCATTAGCGATACCATCGGGAGAAATAATCTCATAACCGAACCCATTACCTTTATTTTGGTGTCTATCCTTGTGTTTAAACAAAGTTTCTAAATACTGATTAGAGAGATAATATTTAACGCTGACTTCCTTTTCTTCTAGGATATCTTTGAGACAAGTTTCTTGATGGGTTGGTTGAGGATAGGAAAAATGGTAAATATTTAAATCCTCTCGAAAACCGACGATAAAAATTCGGGGACGGTTTTGAGGAACCCCAAAATATCTGGCATTTAAAATCTGGGGACTAGGGACAAAATAATGCAAATCCTTTTCTAATATATCTAAAATAGTTTTTAAAGTTTTACCTCGATCATGATGGACTAAACCCTGGACATTTTCTAAGATAAAAGCTTTCGGTTTCTTTTCGTGTAAGATCCGGGCAACTTCAAAAAATAAGGTTCCGCGTGCATCTTCAAAACCGTGTTTTCTGCCAGCGATACTAAACGCTTGACAGGGAAAACCGCCGCACAGTATATCATGATCAGGGACAGTTTTTGCCTCTAATTTTCTGATATCTTGATTATCGGGTAAATGACCATAGTTAGCTAAGTAAACCTTTTGGGAGTGAGGATCGATTTCCGAGGAAAAAACGCATTGACAACCGAGATTCTCTAAGGCGATTCTAAATCCTCCTATACCGGCAAATAAATCAATAAAAGTCCACATATTTTATCTATTCTAAGCTTCCGTTTTGATCCCTGAGACGATGTTATACCGGCTATCTTAGATTTTAGTATAAATTCTCGAATCTTTCTGTCCACTTCCCCATCTACCCTGTCCGCGTAATTTTTTTCTCCCAAATACTAAACAGATTGGTGTTACAAGTGTAGGATAAGTAAAGATACCTTTAACAAGCATAACCTAGAAACCATGACCTCTTCTGCTCTTTTTATAGCAGTTATCCTAAATGATGAGGTAGGAAGTTTTCCTTTTGGGGAGTCGGTCGTCAGCAGTCGATACCAAATCAGTTTACACTTCGTCTTGATGAGAAACGCTATAAGTAGGCGACGATAAATCCGACATTCCGCACATCTTCATATACTTTTATATATTGGCTCTTCGGGAATTGTTATGCAAATAATTAACTTAAAATAAAATTCGATGAGAGCAACTACGCTCAAAAGTAGCTGAAATTCATACAGGAAAGGACTTAAGGCACAAATAGGTTAATACCAAAAGATAGACAATTGA
>NZ_JAPZQM010000616.1:0-7305 GCF_027530565.1 Microcystis sp. LE19-10.1B
AACCTTGCCAGGAATATTATCTCTTATCTTGACCAGATGGATTGACTTCCAGGGGTGACAAAACAAAGCGAGCAACTGGAACATCTCCCCCTAGATGTTAAGTCTGATTGCCTAGTCATTCTCAATAAGCACTGTTTATTGAGAATGACTGGGGGAACCCTGGAATTTTCGGCTTAGTTGCCGGCAGCTTGCCGCCAACTCACTCCTCTAGATAAGTATTTTGACTCAGGCATCTTCCTCTTTTGAGACGTTGTGACACTTAGGGTGCGGAATGTGGGATCTAGTCTGGTCAAATTATTTGTACCGTTCGGCGGTCTTCAGCAGCGATGAAGGGGGAATAAATAATCAGTTTGTAATAACCGGATTTAGGATCAGAATATTTTCAGGCTTGGCGGTGCCAACTTTGGCATCGGGACTGCCCCCTGCCTTTGTTATCTTAATGGTGAGGTACAAAGTTTTTGTTTGGGGGAATCGGTCGTTGGTGGTCGATATCAAATTAGGTTACACTGCTTGATGGGAATTGCCTTCAATGGGGGGGGATGACAGCATTGTACTATCATCCCTTGTTTGGAGGTTAAATCGCTTCGAGATCTTTTTCGCCGGTACGGATGCGGACGATCTGTTCCACGGGGGAGATGAAGATTTTACCGTCTCCGATTTCACCGGTACGGGCCGCCGAAATCAGCTTATCGACGACCATATCGACCTGCTTATCTTCGACGACGATCTCGATCTTGAGTTTTTGGAGAAATTCGACGGTGTACTCGGAACCGCGATAACGTTCCGATTGACCTTTCTGACGACCGAAACCTCTAACTTCGGAGACGGTCATCCCGACAATGCCCGCGTTAACTAGGGCGAGTTTCACCTCTTCAAGTTTAAAGGGTCGGATAATCGCTTCTACTTTCTTCAAAATATCTATCTCCTCGTTGCGTGACGATACTTTACTTTCTTGGTAAATTAACTGTTAATTCTAAACGCAGAATCCCGACAATAGCGCTTAAAGTCATGATTTCTTCAATTATTTTCCTTGGCCACAGTCTTCCACCGTGAAAAACTTCCAGGTGGGAAATAGCCCACCCGAAGCCATAAATAAACCAACTAGAGAGATAATCCCAACTGAAGACCGAAAACACCGTGAACTAGCAGTAAAATCAGGGCAATGCTGCCGATATAGGCGTGAATAGTCCGGAAAAGTTCTTTTTTCCCGCCAGCAAAGCCAGTGAGGGATAATAATCCATTGAAAGCTAATAAACCGATTGCGACCGATCCTGTCCAGAAATGGCTGCTTTCGAGGATTGGATGTTTCTGCATGACTAGGGATAAAATACCGCCGGTGTAACCGAGAGCGATAAATAAAAACAGCCAGGGGGCGAGTTTGCGGTGATCAGCCCGATTGTTGGCCACTACTTCCCCATCTTTGCTTAAACGGCTTTGCCAACCGGCATAGGCAGTATAACTACCCATAACTAAAACCACAATCCCCATCATGACTGGATGTCCCCAATGAACGATCGGTTCGGGAGTTCCGAGACTGCGAAAGGCAGCGGCGATCGGCTCTAGCGCATCACTTAAACTTTGATTCATGTTTGTTACCTAACTTTACAAAACCCTTTTGCCTAAGATTTTAGCCGATCTCCGGACTGGAAAAACTGCGGTTAGCCGAAAAAATGTCAAGCCTTCGCTAAATTTCTTAACATTTCAGCTAGAGATGAGCGGAGAAATATAGAATAGAGTCAGGGGAGACTAGGGATCTCCACGGGGATTAGCCCCTAGGAGGGAGTTATGACTTATCTGCTCAAAGATCGGCGGTCGGCTGGGAGACTATTAGCTAGTTACTTGACAGAATATACCAATAGTGCTGGGGTGCTAGTTTTGGCTTTGCCCCGGGGTGGGGTTCCGATCGCCTTTGAAATTGCCCAAAGGTTACATTTACCGCTAGATCTGTGTTTGGTGCGAAAATTAGGTGTACCGGAGCGCAAAGAGTTAGCTTTTGGGGCAATCGGTCAGAATGGGGTGCGGGTAATCAATGAAAGTGTCGTTGAAGACTTGCACCTATCGGAGGCGATGATGGAAAGGGTAGCAAAGGAAGAAATGATCGAATTAGAGCGACGCGATCGTTTGTATCGAGGGGAGCGACCCTTTCCGGACGTGACGGGAAAAACGATTATTCTAGTAGATGATGGGATCGCTACGGGAGCAACGATTAAAGCGGCGATTCTGACCCTGAAAGCTAGAAACCCCGCTGCTATTATTATTGCTGTTCCTGTTGCCCCGCCGGAGGTCTGTGATCAATTAGAAAAATTAGTCGATCGAGTAATTTGCCTACATAAACCCTACGAATTGAGATCGATTTCTCTTTGGTACGAGGACTTTTCCCAAACCAGCGATGAGGAGGTGCAAACACTTTTAGCCACCGTCGATAGTTCTTTGATTCAAGTTTAGGGAATTAGGAAGTGGGGGAGTGGGGAAGTGGGGTAGTGGGGTAGTGGGGAAGTGGGGAAGTGGGGTAGTGGGGGGGAGAATAAATAACAGCAATCTCCTGAATTCAGAAGTCAGAATTGAGACTTACGAATTCTAACTTCTGACTTCTACGGCATCGGTATCAACGGCATTGGTTGGGGAAGAAACCTCGGTTTGATTCTTTACTGTCCCCGGACGGCGATTGCGATAATCAAGAACTAATCGCGATAATTCCGTGGTTAAAAGGGTGAGGACAATACCATCATCGATCCAACCAATAATCGGGAAAACGTCAGGAGAAATATCGAGGGGGCTAAACAGATAAACCATAGTTCCCAGAATGATAATCCAACGATATTGGGGGTGAGTGATTTTGCTGCTGTACCAGTTGTAAAAAGATTCAACAATCGGTTTCATTAATTTGTCCTCGTTGACGGCGATAATTTAATTTTGTCAGGTTGTCCCTGGGGCTGATAGTGAGGTTTTACCCCCATTATCTAGGGTGATATCCGCTAATTAATCAAAAAAAAATGCCCAGAAGAAAATTCACCTTTAGGGATGAGCCTGAATTATTAAGCTAAGACGTATTTAGGGCTTGCTGAAAAAGTTTTTCGGTGGTGGCAGGGTGTGGGGTGTGGGGTGTGGGGTGTGGGGTGTGGGGTTTTATCGATTTTCAGGTGGTCAACTACCTAATTTTCAGGGAAAAAGTCCCGGAATTTTCCCCCCAATCACTCCAATGGTCGGCACTTTTTGAGGTCAAAAAAGTCTAAAAACCTTATCCAACAAGGTTTTTAGATTTATTCAGCAAACCCTATTTAAACCGCTTATTCTTAATGATCAGCCGAATTTCCTCCAATCCCTTTACTGTTGCCTCTTGCCAGAGTGTCTCTCGCCTCGTCTCAACAAGCAATTTAAATTATGAACAGCTTATTACTGGATGCTTAAGAGGGGAGATAGTGGCATCTTTATCCCCTATAATAGGCGATAACAAACTAATCAATTATCTGCCAGTGTAAGGATGGAAACCCTCTTTCATCTAGTTACTTTTGCCTTTGTCTTCGCTTTTGGTGCCTCGGTGGGCAGTTTTTTAAACGTGGTCATCTATAGATTACCTAAGGGGATATCTCTAGTTTATCCCCCTTCCCGCTGTCCGAAATGTCACCATAGGTTAGGTAAAAGCGAGAATATACCTGTTTTAGGCTGGTTATGGCTAGGGGGTCGCTGTCGCTGGTGTAAAACCCCGATTTCTGTCCGTTATCCAGCGATCGAAACTTTTACCGGTTTATTATTTTGTCTGGTTTTAGGAGATTTTAGCTTTTCTTGGCAGACCCTCGGCTATTGGATTCTCCTCAGTTGGTTATTAGCTTTAGCTTTGATTGATTTTGACACGATGACGCTTCCTAACTCCCTCACCCAATCGGGATTAGTTTTAGGGATAGTTTTCCAAACTCTTTTAGGTTGGCAAAATAATCAAAGTGCTATCTATCTCTTTTCAGCGATCGCTAGTGCGGTTTTAGGAGTCTGGTTATTTGATCTGATCCGGTGGGGGGGAAGTTTTGCCCTCAGACAACAGGCCATGGGGGGAGGGGACGCGAAATTAGCGGCCATGATCGGTGCTTGGTTAGGATGGCAAGCATTATTAGTCACCGCTTTTTTGGCCTGCGCTATCGGGGCGGCCATCGGTATGACGGGCATTTTTCTCGGTAAAATGGGGAAAAAACAAGCTATACCCTTCGGGCCATTTCTTGCCCTCGGCGCTCTGATGAGTGTCTTTTGGAGTGATAAGATCATCTCAGCCTATCAAACCATTTTTTTCCCTTTCTTGTAAAAAAGTTATCCTGTAATTAAATCTTGATACAATAGTCTTCCGTGTCTTGGATCACCATTAGAACAACCCCCAGTCTAGGGTAAGCCGATTGGCTACAGGAAATGCTCAAAGCTCACGACATCCCCAGTCGCGTTATCGCTATTGGCCTTGGTGTTTATTGCGGCTAGGGTCATCAGGCCGCCCTACAAGTCCGTCCCCAAGATCGCTGGACAGCACTTTTGTTATTAAGTCCCCTAGAAGAAAGTCGATAAATTATCTTTATTTTAAACTATGTCTCTATTTGATTGGTTTGCAAATCGCCAAAAAACAGAACCCAAGGTTCAACAACAACAGGAACGAGAAATAGCCGATGGTTTATGGACAAAATGCCCCAATTGCGGCGTTTTGTCCTATACGAAGGATTTATTAGCTAATCAACTGGTTTGTCTCGATTGCGGTCATCATAATCGGGTGGAAAGTGAAGAAAGAATTCGCCAGTTAGTGGATGCTAATACTTGGAATTGCCTCGATGAACAGATTCGACCGACGGATCCGCTCAAATTTCGCGATCGGAAAAGTTATAGCGATCGCATCCGAGAAACCCAAGAAAAAACCGGTCTGACGGATGCTGTCCGGACGGGAACGGGGACGATCGATGGTTTACCCTTCGCTTTAGGGGTGATGGACTTCCGTTTTATGGGGGGTAGCATGGGATCGGTGGTGGGAGAAAAACTCTGTCGTTTGACGGAAGGCGCTACCGATGAAAGTTTACCCCTGGTGATTATCTGCGCTTCTGGCGGGGCGAGAATGCAGGAGGGAATGTTAAGTTTAATGCAGATGGCCAAGATTTCTGGCGCTCTTAACCGGCATCGGGAGGCAAAATTACTCTATATTCCCGTCTTGACTAATCCCACCACGGGAGGAGTCACGGCCAGTTTTGCCATGTTGGGAGATATTATTATCGCTGAACCGAAGGCTACTATCGGTTTTGCCGGTAAACGGGTAATTGAACAGACTTTGCGCGAGAAATTGCCGGAAGGTTTCCAAACATCGGAATACTTGTTAAAACACGGGTTTGTCGATGCGATCGTTCCCCGTACCCATCTCAAGAAAACCCTCGCTCAATTAATTAGTTTACATCAGCCCTTTTTCCCCTTGTTATCCCCCCTCAACAGTCATCATCACCACAGTCAACCGGAGTTAATCCCCCTGAAAAC
The DNA here is from genome assembly GCF_027530565.1 of Microcystis sp. LE19-10.1B. Classification (NCBI taxonomy): domain Bacteria; kingdom Bacillati; phylum Cyanobacteriota; class Cyanophyceae; order Chroococcales; family Microcystaceae; genus Microcystis; species Microcystis sp. LE19-10.1B. The sequence continues at coordinate 5,488 of NZ_JAPZQM010000616.1, forward strand.
AGCCCAGGGACAAACAACAGTTTAACTGTTCTAAGACGGCACTGGAGTTGGGAGTGCCGAAGCTGCCAGTCCGAGCATTTGTACTAAAATTTTCCTGCTCGGCAGTTTCAATGTAGTCCATCCCACACTTAACCGGGTTGACAGTGATCGCAAAGTCCGAAAAATTCGAGAGTATGGTAATAAACCTTGAATTGGTGGGATTTTTCGAGTTTTTCTGCCAATTCGTGAACGGGACACTCATTAAAGACGATAGACCGACCGCAATGAATACAGGTAAGATGGTGTTGATCCTGCTGAACGGAACTGTAGAGGGATTCTCCTGTGGCTAGGGTTCTCACCTGGACTGCACCCTGTAGTTTTAGGGATTCTAGGGCGCGGTAAACAGTGGCTAACCCCATATTTTGGTCACGCTGACGGAGTTCCACAAACAATTCTTGAGCGGATACTGCCCGATTTAAGGTTTTGAGTAAGTGGATAATGCGCTCTTGCGATCGGGTGCGTTGGGATTTCATATCAAAAAGGTCAGCGATCAAAGTTAATTCTATGCCAAAAAATTATCAGTGCTGTATTTATGTTACTCTGCGCCCCTCGGTACTCGATCCGGCGGGTACGGCGGTAGAGTCGGGATTAAAGCAATTAGGTTATGATACTGTGGCCGGGGTGCGAATTGGTAAGTATATTGAGCTTACCGTAACAGCAGCGGACGAAACCAGCGCCCGCGAACAATTGGCTCAAATGTGCGATCAACTATTGGCTAATCCTGTGATTGAAAATTATCGCTTTGATTTGCATTGTCAGGAGATAGGGGATAGGGGATAGGGGATAAGGAAATGGGGAAATTCACCCAATACCCCAACACCCATCTGATGAGAGCTTTCTGCACAATGAATTAACCAAGTTAAAAATTATGAAGTTTGGGATTATTGTTTTCCCTGGATCGAATTGCGATCGAGATGTGGCAACGGTGACGGAGGGGATTTTTCAGCAACCTACCCGCTATGTTTGGCATCAAGAGACGGATTTAGCGGATTTGGATGTGATCGTGGTGCCGGGGGGATTTAGTTACGGCGATTATTTGCGCTGTGGTGCGATCGCTCGGTTTTCGCCGGCGATGAAAACTGTCCGAGAAGAAGCCGAAAAAGGTAAATTAGTTTTAGGCATCTGTAACGGTTTTCAGGTACTAACGGAAATTGGGCTGCTACCTGGTGCGTTAATTCGTAATCGCGATTTACATTTTATCTGCGATCGAGTGCCGGTAAAAGTGGAAAATAATCGATCTGTCTGGACGCGAGGTTATCAACCGCAACAGGTGCTTAATTTGCCGATTGCTCACGGGGAAGGGCGTTATTATGCCGCAGAAGATACGTTAAAATCTCTGGAGGATAACGGACAAATTCTCTTTCGTTACTGTACTGCCACAGGAGAGGTAAATGAGTCGGGAAATCCTAACGGTTCGTTAAATAATATTGCAGGAATTAGCAATAAAGCAGGAAATGTGCTAGGAATGATGCCTCATCCCGAACGCGCCGCCGATCTGATGCTCAATTTGACCGATGGGAGTCTGTTATTTCAGGAGTTGATCAATTGTTGTTGACTAGACCTCTTGTAAAAATCAAAAATTGTTGTTAGGGTCAGGAGTCAGTAGCCGGTCGTCAGGAGTCAGGAGAATTAAAAATGAAGGTTCTTCGGTTTGTCTTATGCAATGGACGGGGTTATAAAGAATGAAACCTTTATAGAGACAGACATTGCCGCAATTTTTGTCAATTGTTTGCGATCTGGAGCGAACTAATCAATTAAATCTCTTGCCAGATAAGGATT
>NZ_JAPZQM010000528.1:0-1871 GCF_027530565.1 Microcystis sp. LE19-10.1B
TACCAAGCGATGTACTACAAGAAGGATAATGCAAGGTTTTTGAACGTCCCAATCCTATTTTCTTGCACTAACATCGGACTTTAACAGGTCAAAAGCTTTATTTTAAAAGGGTTTTACCATTATTCAGCAAACCCTAAATAAAAAATAATCTCCTGAATACTGACTCCTGAATACTGACTCCTGAATACTGACTCCTGAATACTGACTCCTGAATACTGACTCCTAACTCCTGAATACTGCCTCCTAACTCCTGATAGCCTTTTTACTTTTTACTTGCCAAAAGGGTGTGCCAGAGAAGGAGATGACTGCGGGGGCTGCTGTAGAACAATAAATCGATTAATAATTTCCAGGCTAGGGAAATCAGGCTAGAATCACTGAGATTATTTTCCGATATTTCTGGGTATTTTAAGCGAAAATTATCAATATAATTGCCCAAAAGCGTGGTTTTGACCGGTTCTTGTCCTTGAGTTCCCACTTGTTCCAAGAGAATTACGGCGCGACGGATTAACTCTTGCTTTTTTTGGGCTAGATGACAGAGGAGGAGAACTAGAGAACGGATGTCCGCTAGGGAGAGGTTTGACTGGGGTTGCCAGTAGTGGGCAACTAGGCGATCGCTTGTATCCAGATCTAAGGCTAATTCTTGGGCTGCTTGGGTGATAGACTCGGAGTCTAAATTAGCTAGAGAGACTAAAGCAACCAAAATCAGGTTTAAATAGCTATTAATATTCTCTAACTGCTCGTTACTGGGTGAGATAGCTAGGGGTAAATCCTCACCCGTGGAGGACTCGGCAGACTGAGGCATAGTCAAGGACATAGATAATAAGGAATTGCCAGCAGAAAAACTTGGGTTTAGGAGAAAAAATCACTGGTTCTCAAGTGTCATCGCCAATTTTGGCTCTGAAACCCCGTTCTCAAAGGACGGCTTTACTATGAAATAGTAGCGCATTTACACGATATATGCTAGAATGTGAGATATGGAGAAAGCCTATTCGTTTCGATTTTACCCCACAGCAGAACAAGAGTCGCTATTGCGGCGCACCTTGGGCTGTGTAAGATTAGTTTACAATAAAGCTCTCCATCTCAGAACACAAGCATGGTACGAAAGACAAGAAAGAGTAGGATATACTGAAACTTCTTCAATGCTAACCGATTGGAAAAAACAAGAAGAATTAGAGTTTTTGAATGGGGTTAGCTGTGTTCCTTTACAACAAGGTTTAAGACACCTACAAACAGCTTTTACTAATTTCTTTGCTGGTCGTACTAAGTATCCTAACTTTAAGAAAAAACATCAAGGAGGAAGTGCCGAATTTACCAAATCTGCTTTTAAATTTAAAGACAAACAAATCTATTTAGCTAAATGCACAGAACCTTTACCTATTCGATGGTCAAGACAAATACCAGACGGATGTGAACCAAGTACAGTAACGGTCAGATTACATCCTTCTGGACGTTGGCATATCTCAATAAGATTTGATGACCCAACGATTAAGCCATTACCAGTAACAGATAAAGCCATTGGAATTGACTTAGGAATTAGTAGCCTCGTGAGTACCAGCGACGGCGATAAAGTGTCTAATCCTAAGCATTTTAAGAAACATTATCAGAGGTTGCGAAAAGCACAAAAAAATCTTTCTAGAAAACAGAAAGACTCAAAGAATCGAGAAAAGGCAAAAATCAAAGTAGCCAAAATTCACGCTCAAATCACCGATAGCAGGAAAGACCATTTACACAAGCTAACCACTCAATTAGTTCGTGAAAACCAAACGATTGTGGTTGAGAATTTAGCCGTTAAGAATATGGTCAAAAACCCGAAATTATCTCAGGCAATATCTGATGTAAGCTGGGGAGAAATCACCCGACAATTAGCCTAT
>NZ_JAPZQM010000361.1:0-13631 GCF_027530565.1 Microcystis sp. LE19-10.1B
TTTGTACCAATTTATGTACTACGAGAGGGATAATGCAAGGTTTTTGAGAGTCCCAATCGGATTTTCGCAGCATGAACATCGGATTTTAACAGGTCAAAAGCCTTATTTTAAAAGGGTTTTACCATTATTCAGCAAACCCTATTCAGCCTCTAAATGACATCAAATGCCCTCACCTTTCACCGAAAATAGCGTTATTAAATAACAAAAGAAGACTAGAGATTTTCCTCGGTATCTATGCCTAATTCCCGCAGTTTAGCCGCTAATTTCGCAGCTTTTTGCTTTTCTTGCTGGACTTGGCTTTCTGCCTCTAAAACCCGATTTTCTGCCTGTTGTGCCGCTTCTGCGGGAGTGGGTACTAATTCACCTTCGGGGGTAAAATAGCGCAATTTATTGGCGGATAAACCCAAATATAAGCCTAATTGTTGACTCCAGAGCCATCCCTGGGGATTGGGGGCAATCGGTTGATATTGACCGCTAATTAGGGTAAATCCTTGAAATTCTAGGCTTTCTGGGTCAAACCAAAAATAATCGGGAGTGCGAAATATATCTTGATAAATTTGTTTTTTCTCCTCTCGGTCAACTTTGGCGGTACTATCGGAGAGAATTTCGATAATTAAATTGGGATATTTGCCCTCTTCTCGCCAAACTACCCAACTTCTGCGGTTGGGGTTGGAGTTTGTCCCCAAAACGACGAAAAAATCGGGACCACGGAAGAATTCTGACTTTTTCTGGTTGGGACTGTAATAGATAGTTAAATTGCCGGCGGCAAAATAATCTTCTCGCTTGCGCCACCACCATTCTAAACACTGAATTAGTAAAATAATTTGTTGTAGATGTAGGTTACTTTCCAAGGGTGGTTCATCACTCCAAAATTGGCCTTGTGGGAAGATTATCTCAGGGTTTACATGAGACTCGACTAGGGGTAAGCTTTGAGCGATAGTCATGGTTTATCCAACAGAGATAGGTCGATAACTTATTATAAATGATTGAATATACTTTTTGGATGGTTATAGCACCGGCAATTGAGTTAAAAACTTAAAATGGGCTTAATGGCTACAATGTAAGAATATTAATAGCTCTCTGAGAGTTAAAAAATGTTAAAAACCAGCACTTTTCGAGTTTTGTAAGAGGTCTTATGAACAGAATTAACAATATTGTTTTGGTTCACGGTTTTTGGGCCGATGGTTCTAGTTATAATCAGATAACTGCCCAGTTATTAGCCGAAGGATACGCAGCGATCGCAGTGCAAAATCCTCTCACTTCTCTAGCGGATGACGTAGCTGCTACGAAAAGAATTTTAAACCGTATCGAAGGACAATGTATTCTAGTCGGTCATTCTTGGGGGGGTACGGTAATCACAGAAGCCGGCAACGATGAAAAAGTGTCCGGTTTAGTTTACATTGCAGCGCTGGCTCCCGATGCGGGGGAGTCGATGGTAGATTTGTTTAGTGAATACGAAACCCCATCACAGTATTTTCAAGAACAAGAGGGGTTTATCTGGATTTCTCAAGAGGGAATAGAGAAGATTCTCGCCAATGATTTGCCCGCCGAAAAAGCCGCTTTAATTTATGCCACCCAAACCCCAGCAGCCGCCTCTTTACTAACAGCAAAAACCACTACAACCGCCTGGAGAAATAAGCCGAACTGGTATATTGTCTCTAGTCAAGATCAAGCCGTACCCCCAGAATTACAGTTTAATTTGGCCGAGAGAATGGGAGCAAAGACAGTGGTTTTGGCATCCGGTCACGTCCCGACTATTTCCCATGCTTCAGAGGTTTTAGAGGTGATTAGAGAAGCCTCGAATAGGGGATAAGTAAATCGCCATTTTCCCCTTAAACAATACCGGAACGTAGGGCAATTACGGCCGCTTGTACTCGGTCATCCACGGCTAATTTATTCATAATTCCCCGCACATGGGTTTTAATAGTATTGGTACTTAAATAAAGTTGTTCGGCGATTTCAGCGTTACTTTTGCCCTCAACAATTAACTTTAAAACCTCCATTTCTCGCTCTGATAAAAGTGCTAGATTGGGATTAGGTTGCACTGCCGGTGCTTTGAGATTATCCATGACTAAACGGGCAATTTGAGGGTCTAAATAGGTGGCTCCGTCCTTGGCCGCTTCAATAGCGGCCAAAAGGCGATCGAGACTCGCTCCCTTGATACAATAGGCATCAGCACCACTGGCCAGAGCTGCGATCACTTCCTGTTGCAGAGTGTGGGAAGTGAGCATAACCACATGAACATTAGCTAAACCCTCCTTAATCTGTTTAGTTGCCGCAATGCCATCGAGACGGGGTAAACCGATGTCCATGACCACTAAATCCGGCCGTAGGGATAGGGCTAATTGTACCCCCGCTAGACCATCACTAGCTTGACCAACAATCTCAAAATCCGGCTGTTCACTGAGCGCTTGTTCTAAACCTAACTGCATTAAAGGATCGTCTTCAACAATTAAAATCCGCATGATCTTTGATTCCTAACGGGAAAATGTACGGTTTTCACCCATCTGCATGAGGCAGAACTACTCCTAGTTTAGGCAATCTGGAAATAGATTAACAGTGACCAGTGACCAGTGATAACTGAAAATGCTACGGATTTCATCAGATCGGTCTAAAATTGTGCTTGTTGCCCTAGTTTATCTGGGTGTTGGTTGGCTAGGCTATCTCTGCTTAAATTTAGGGTCGCGACCTGCCCCAATTTGGATGAGTGCTGGTATTGGCTTAACTGCTGTTTTTTTAGGGGGAAAAAGGCTAGTTTTAGGCGTTTTTATCGGGGATTTGCTTCTTACCTTCTTTTTAGAGGCCAGTTGGCCCATAGCTCTATTTTCGGCGCTCGGTAGCAGTTTATCGGCTCTGTTAGGGGCGCAATTCTTGCATTATCTGAGATTTTCCGCCACTTTACAGCGCATTCGCGATATTCTTTTACTGGTATTTTTAGCGGCTTTATTAGCCTCGGCAGTTAATGCCACTATCGATACTTTTGCCCGTAGTTGGCTAAATACTTGGGATTGGCGACAATTTGGACAGTCTTGGGGCATGATCTGGCTCGGAGATAGTACAGGAATATTAATGACCACGCCGCTGCTGTTGCGTTTTTGCTTCAATCGTCACTCCCTGCGGGAACCACGACAACCCCAACGCTTTGGCGAGGCCTTACTTTGTCTGAGTTTGCTAACGGTGGTGACTTCTGTGGTTTTTGGTGATCAACCAAATTTTCTTAACCCCGATTGGAGTATGGTGCAGTACCTCGAATATCTGCCTTTTCCTTTTGTGGTTTGGGCCGCCATGCGTTTTCAGACTTGGGGAGCGGTAATAGCGAATTTTTTAGTATCTATTTTAGCTTTGATGGGATTGGCCAGGGGAATCAGTCCTTTTATCCTACAGGCTCCCGATTATACCAGAGGTGTCTTGATCTTACAAATCTTTTTAGTCATTGTCATGTCAACTTCTCTGTTTTTATCGGCGGCGATTAGCGAAAGACAACAGATCGATCGAGCTTTAAATGAAACTTTAGAAAGAGAACATTTAGTAACACAAGTTGCTCTAAAAGTCCATCAATCTTTAGATATAGATCAGGTTTTAAATACCATTGTTGAGGAAATCAGACGTTTTCTTGATGCCGATCAAGTCTATATCGGTCACTGTCAAGAGGGGGGTTGGTCTAAGGTAATCGCTGAGTCCCGTCGTCCCGAGATTCCCTCGCTGATGGGTTGGTTTCCCGAACCAGAATTACTGGAAGAATTGGGACAATTATTTTCTTTAGATAAGTTAATTATTGCCGATAATACCGCTCAGGTGCAAACTCTACCCACTCTCAAGGGTTATTACGAATATCTGCAAGTTAAATCCTCTTTAGTTTTACCCCTAACGGTTAATCATCAACATTTAGGCGCTTTGGTGGTCCATCAGTATTCCCATCCTCGTCATTGGCAAAAAAGCGAGGTCAAATTACTAGAACAGTTAGCCACCCAAGTTTGTATTGCTATCGGCCAAGCGCAACTATATCAGAGGGTGCAAAGCTTGAATAATAATTTAGAACGGGAAGTGGAAACAAGAACCTTGGAACTGCGGGAAAAAGTCCGGGAAATTCAGCATTTATACGAAATGAAAACGGTTTTTTTACAGGCAGTATCCCACGATCTTCGCACTTCGATTATGGGATTAGTTATGTTATTAAAAATTTTCCAGTGTCGGCAAACAGAAAAAGTAACTATCTCGCGAGCAATGCTCGATCAGGTGGTGCGTAGTTGCGATCAACAATTAACTTTAATTAATGCTTTATCAGAAAATCATTTTGCTGAAGAACGGCCTTTAATCTTGCATCGTCAACCTCTATCTTTAAAAGAACAGGTGGAAATTTGGCTCAAAGATTGGCAAAAAGATTTTGATTTATATCAAGCTACTTTTATTAATCTTCTCCCCGATGACTTACCCGCTATTGATGCTGATCCTTGTCAGCTAAGAAGTGTTTTTGAACAATTATTAAATAATGCCTTAAAACATAATCCTCCACCAATTCAATTAGCTTTAGATGCTCGTATTGACCAAGACATGATCTACTGCACTTTAAGCGATAATGGCATTGGCATGGATGAGGAACAATGTCAACATCTTTTCCATTTATATGTAAGAAATCTTCATAATCAACACCTAACGGGAATCGGTTTAGGTTCCTACCAATGTCGGCAAATAATCGAGGCTCACTCTGGGAGAATTGGGGTAAAAAGTACCCCACAGGTTGGCTCACAATTTTGGTTTACTTTACCCATTGCCTATCAAAATTCTAGATTAATTAAACCGGAGTTAGTCAACAGTAATCAGTGATTTTTTAACAGGATCAAGATAATTATGCTTACCCGTCAATCTGGGATTAGATTTGCTTTAGGTTTATTGATTATTTTCAATATTTTCTATTTTGTCCATCTCGCCTACTATAGTTATGTTTGGCACGATGAATCTTTGGTCTTACTCCATCTTTCTGGTTACACACCCGAACAGTTAATTAACTATCTGTTCGATGGACAAATTAAATCTACAGAACAACTCTGGCAATTTCAAGGGGTTAATTCCGTGAAAGGTTTTCCTGATACCTTAGCCTCTCTTTATACTAGCTCAAATTATGATCTACCTCTCTATTACAGTTTCCTCTGGTTTTTTGCAAGATTATTGGGCAATTCTTATCTAGTCTTAAGGGGATTTTCAGTAATTATTTGGTTTGGTATTTTATGGAGTTTTTACCATTTAGCTTTGACTTTATTTAAAAATAAAAACGCCGCTTTAATTGCCGCTACACTTATCTTCTTTTCCCCGCGTTTTACTGGTTATGCTCTGGGAATTTGGGAATACGGACTATATGTTTTATTTTCGATACTTTCTAGCTGGTTATTTCTCAAAGCTATTGATTCCTCGCAACCGAAAAAAGATTGGTTTTTCTATAGTTTATCCCTAATCGCTGGTTTATATACCCATGTTTTCTTTATCTTTGTTCTAGTAGTTCATAGCCTATATTTTCTGTTGCAGCTGAATTCTTTTAACTCTTTAACCAAAAAATACTATAGCATCAGCTTACTTGCTTCCCTAGGTATTTATTCAATTTGGTTAACCCGGATTTTTACCAGTCGATTTACTGTCTTTGGATGGTCAAAAGGCAGTTTACCCCTAGAGATCCTTTGGCAAAGATGGGTAAGAATGATCGCTCGTTTATTTTATAATTTTAGTTTAACCAATTCCACCATCACCCCTATTATTGAATACTGCCTAATTATCCTCGTCATCATCTCCTTTATTTATCTGGGCAAAAAAGCCGATAAAAAAGTTTTTACCCTGATTATTCTCCTGACAATTATCCCCTTTTTCTCTCTTTTAGCTTGGGATCTAATCGGAGGATTTCGCTACACGGCTGTGGGCAGATTTTACTTACCAAGTTTTCTCGGTATGCTGCTGGCAGTTACCTTTTTACTAAGCAAGGGATTACAGCAGCGCCAAGGCTGGGCAAAAATTCTCTTAATATTATTGCTAGTTTTCGGATTAATTGGCAAAATTCCCTATCCACCGCCGGCAACTAGATATGTGGGCTATGGTAGTAATATTCCCAACGCTTATAGAAGGATTAATCGCAGTCAAAAACCTCTAATTATTTCAGAACATTGGTTAGATACCTTGCCCCTTATCCATACTACTGATGCTAAGACAAAGTATTTATTTGTTCAGTCGAACCCTAGAGTTTCCATCCCCTCCTTAAAAAATCAATTTACCGATATTTATCTCCTCAATCCTTCCCCCAGTCTCAGACAATATTTAGATAACCAGTCTGTACAATTATCTCCTACGAAAAATCCAGCCTTTTGGCGAATTGATTAAAAAACCATTGACCCCTCTTGCCAAAACAGACCACAACCTGATAGACTGAATAAACCAAGGCTTCAGGGAATAGAATTGGGCAGTTCACCCCTAAGAGGGATTGACTTTTACAGAGTTTTATGCTTGCTCAACTGGAGAGTCCCCGAAATCTGGTGATGAAGAGTTTTAGCCTCTTGGCTACTGGACTGACTAAGCAGACCTAACAAATTCAACTGTATGATACCGAGTCAAGACATCGGCGAGGCAGTAGATTCAGTCAGAAAAACTGACGCACAAGACTTCTCTAATTTAATGCCTAGACCTGGCTGGCAACAAGTGGCGGGTTTAGGTAGAGACTGTTTTTGGTATTGAACCCCGATTCTTTTCGTTCTTTACCGGTTTTAGTGATTGCCAATAGGGATTTTAAGCCCGTAATTGGTTGAAAATTTCTATTTATTCGCAAAAATTCCCAGTCGCTCCCTGTACTAATCCTAGAGATCGACTTCATGATCAGTAATTTTCCCCAACCAATTCTCTGGAAATCACCTTCCAGAACAATTTAGTTATTTTATGAGTAGCAATGCCTTAACCAATCGTGAACATCTAATCGAACTGTATAATCGAGGTGAACGCAACTTTGCGGAAGTCAGACTTAGCGGAGTCAATTTAAAGAGACAGTGTTTAAACCAGATTAACCTAAGTCATAGTTACTTAAAACGAGCCAATTTAGCCGAAGCTTGTTTAATTAACGCTAATTTCAAGGACGCTTCCCTCGAAGAAGTTAATTTAAGCAAAGCTTGTCTTATCGATGCTAACCTGACTAAAGCCGACCTTTCCGGGGCAAATTTGCGCCAAAGTCAACTAAGCGGCGCAATTTTGAGTAATACCATTCTCAAAAAGGCTGATTTAAGTTCTGCCTGTTTAATTCACAGTAGCTTACTTTTTGCTCAACTGTTGAAAGCGAATCTCGAAGCGGCTAATCTCACCTCAGCCACTTTAACCCATGCCATGGCGGGGAAAGCTAACCTAAAACGGGCTATTCTCACTCGTGCTATTCTTAGCTCTGCTAATCTTAGCCATGCTAACTTAAAAGAGGCTAACCTAATTCGAGCCTATCTCTATCAAGCTAATCTGGAAAACTGCCATCTTCAATACGCCGACCTCAGCTATGCCGATTTGCGCGGGGCGGATTTACGGGGGGCGGATTTACGTTATGCTAACCTCGAAGGTGCTAATCTGACGGGAGCTAACCTCAATTGTAGCGATTTTGAGGGAGCTAACTTAACTGGAGCCGATTTAAGCAAAACTGACGCTAATAAAGCCAATTTTCGCCAAGCTAACTTAACCGGTTGTAATCTGCTCGGCGCTAATTTAGCCTCCGCTAACCTTTCCGGTGCTAATCTACACCAAGCGGGATTACTCTTGAGTTATTTAGTGGGAAGCAATCTTAAACGAGCTAATCTCAAACAAGCTAACTTAATTGGGGCGATTTTAACCGAAAATAATCTTCTTTCTGCTTCCCTCGAAGAAACTATTCTTCCTAACGGTAGTCGCGGTAATCTCCTTTCCTAATATAGCAATTTCCATAGTTGTGAGGTACAGAGTCTTAGGTTTTGAGGAGTCAGGAGTCAGGAGTCAGGAGTCAGGAGTCAGGAGTCAGGAGTTAAGATTTTGGTGTACCTCATGAGATTGGGAAACGCTATATTCCTAGAAAAACCTGGTTGTAGAGACTTTTCTGCCGAGGTTTCTATAACCGTGGGGAGTGGGGAGACCACTTCGTGCGCGTTGCGGGGGGGAGATGGGAGAATAACTAGGGTCTGCTGAAAAAGTTTTTGCCGCAAACCCTATGATAGTTTCCTAAAAAAATACCTAACCAAATTTTTGGCTAGGTATCCATCAATTTACTTCCTTTGTCGAAAATGTTGCTAGATAATTTAACCAACACCAATTAATGAACCCCGGAATATAACATCGTCGCTACCCTTGGATATATCGGCTAATTGACTGATATTTTCTAACTCAATTGCAGGAACAGTTCGTTTAATTAAACCAGTTAAAACTTTACCCGGACCCACTTCGATCGCTTTTTCCGCACCCACATCTGGCAATTTCAACATAATTTCTCGCCAGCGAACCGAGCTAGTCATCTGCCAGATCAGATATTTTTTTAATTCTTCCCCGTCCTGGGTAGGATTGCTCGGATCGACATTAGAAATCACAGGAACTTTTGCAGCCCGAAAATTAACTAATTCTAAAATTTGCTGAAATTGAATGGCAGCATTTTCCATCAAGGGAGAGTGAAAAGCGCCAGATACTTTTAACTGCATAACCCGCTTAACTTTCACTTGACCTAATACCAAATCCACCGCTTCAGGAGTCCCAGAAATTACCACTTGTTCAGCACTATTATCATTAGCAATAACTACATTTTCCGTCTGATTAATCACTGTCTCTAGACTGGTGCGATCAAATTTCATTAAGGCGGCCATTTTACCACCTTCGGCCGCATCCATCAAACGGGAACGGTTTTGAACTAGATTTAATCCTGTCTCAAAATTAAACACCCGGGCCGCATATAAAGCGGAATATTCACCGAGACTATGACCAGCAACTAGATCGGGAAAATGACCTTTTTCTTGTAACAAATCCGCTAAAATACTCTCCACCACAAATAAACAAGGTTGAGTATAAAGAGTACGAGATAGGGTTTCTTCATCCCCTTGACATTTTTCCAGGACTGACCAACCGAGGATTCTTTCTGCTATTTCTAATCTCTCTTGGCCAAGCGCACTTTCCGCTAAATCTCCAATCATTCCTAACGCTTGCGATCCTTGTCCCGGGAATATCCACGCTGTTTTCATAAGTTCTTAAAATAGATAGATAGATGTGTTTGGGTCAGTTATCAGTTATCAGTTATCAGTTATCAGTTATCAGTTATCAGTTATCAGTTATCAGTTATCAGTTATCAGATGTGAGTTTTTAGTTTACTGTTTACTGGTTACTGTTTACTGGTTACTGTTTACTGTTTACTGATCACTGGTTACTGGTTACTGATCACTGAATTAATCTCCCCAACGGAAGATAATCCCACCCCAAGTTAAACCGGCACCAAAGCCAGAAGAAGCAATAATATCACCTTTTTTGACCTTACCACTCCTGACAGCTTCATCGAGGGCTAGAGGAATCGAGGCCGCGGAGGTGTTGCCATACTCGCCGAGATTGCTGATCACTTTTTCGGGAGGCAGTTTTAGGCGATCGCTCACCGCGTCCATAATTCTTTGATTAGCTTGGTGCAGAACTAACCAATCGATGTCACTGGTGGTTAAATTAGCCCGATAGAGAGCTTTTTCGATGACCTCTGGCACTTTCGCCACAGCAAAACGATAGACTTCCCGTCCGTTCATCGTTAGAGGCTTATAGGCCCCTTTTTGAACCCTTACCCCCTCTTTAAGGGGCAATTCCTCCCCCTGATATGCGAGATTGAGAGAACTATTCTGGCTGCCGTCGCTATGGAGTTCAAAACCGAGAATGTTATCTTTTGTATCATTTGCTTGACAAAGAACCGCCCCTGCCCCATCACCAAAGAGGACACAGGTAGCGCGATCGTTCCAATCCACCCAACGGGAGAGAACATCGGCCCCGATAACCAAGACATTGCGGTAAGTATCAGTACGGATAAACTGGGTGGCGGTGACTAATGCCACCAGAAAACCCGAACAGGCGGCGGTGAGATCAAAAGCGATCGCCCGATTGGCCCCGATCTGACTTTGCACTTGGGCAGCGCTACCGAACAGATCATCGGGGGTAGAAGTAGCCAAAAGAATCAGATCGATGTCCCTAGGCGACACCTGAGCCATTTCCAGGGCCTTAATCGCCGCTTGGGCTGCTAATTGGCTCAAAGACACCGATCGATCCGCTAAATGGCGTTTACCGATGCCTGTACGACTTTTAATCCACTCATCGGAAGTCTCGACAATTTGGCTGAGTTCTTCATTACTAAGAAATTGCCCTGGTGTGGCCGATCCACAACCAGTAATGACGACTGCTGCCCCGAATCCGTTCAAAATATTCCCCCCCCTTTCAGTGATCGGTTATCAGTGATCAGTTATCAGTTATCAGTTATCAGTGGCAAGTGGCAAGTGGCAAGTGGCAAGTGGGGAAGTGGGGAAGTGGGGAAGTGGAGCATTTGGCTGAAATTTCCCTAAACCCCTAAACCCCTAAACCCCTAAACCCCTAAACCCCTATCTCCTGTCTCCTTTCTCCTGACTCCCGACGACCGACGGCTTCAAGATGGCTGACGGCTTAATCTTCACCGTTCACCGACAACTTTTTTAGTTGATGATGGTGGTCATTGTAGGCTTGAATGCGCTCAGAAACGCGATTATCGACGGCATTTTTCGCCTGTCGGATGGCGTTAAAAATCGAAGGCGCTTGGGAACTGCCGTGACTGATCACACAGACCCCATCGACTCCAAATAACAGCGCGCCACCGTGTTCTGCGTGATCCATGCGTTGTTTAATCTGTTTAAGATTGGGTTTAATTAAAGCCGTCCCGACTTTACCCTGTATCCCCCTAGGTAATTCCTCTTTGAGAATTTGTAGGATAACTCCTCCCACCGCTTCGGCAAATTTTAACAGGACATTACCGACAAAACCATCGCAGACGATCACATCGAATTGTCCCGATAGCACATCCCGGCCCTCAGCATTGCCGATAAAGGGAATTTGCTGGTTATTTTCCAATAATTCGTAGGTTTTTAGGGCGAGATCGTTACCTTTGCTGGGTTCTTCGCCGATATTGAGCAAACCGACTTTCGGTTCTTCAACCCCCATAACGTATTTACTGTAAATTGTCCCCATTAGGGCAAACTGCTCTAAATATTTGGGTTTACAGTCCACATTCGCCCCGACATCGAGGATAATCACCGATTTACCCGCCAACATCGTCGGCAGCACCGCACCGATCGCCGGGCGAGCGATTCCTTTTAAACGACCTAAACGCAGTAACGCCGCCGCCATGGCTGCCCCGGAGTGACCGGCGGCCACCACCGCGTCGGCGCGATTTTGTTTGACTAAATCCATGGCCACATTAATCGAGGCCGCCGGTTTGCGACGGATAGCGGTGATCGGCTCTTCGTCCATGGCCACCACTTCCTCTGCGTGGACGATCGTGAGATTCTTGGGACGGGGATGATGCTGGAAATAAGCCTCAATCCGTTCAGAATCGCCGACTAATAATACTTCTACATCTAATTCTTCGGAAGCTCGCATCGATCCCGCGATAATCTCGTTGGGAGCGTAGTCACCTCCCATCGCATCTACCGCGATTCTTGCCCGATTTAATGCCGTTTCTGCCATTGAGTCAGTGGGATAGAAATCTTTAATAAGTTGAGCGGCAGCTCTTGACAAAAGCTGGCCGATCGAGGATTAGTGTTTTCTGATCGAGCAATTGTTAAAAATTACCAATCATTTCTATACAATAAGGCATCATTGCGATTAAGGAAAAGATGTTCTCAGTTTTTAATTTAGCAGTTTTCGGCTTTCTCTTCGGTTGGCTGGGGGGGCAATCCCAACCGATCGCCAATATTCCCCTAATTTCTTGGCAAAATCAACCTATTTTCCACCTTCCCACCGCTCCCGATCCCCGGGTGGCGGCGATCGTGGCCGATTATCTGCAAGACTTGACTAAAAAAGGTTTAAACTCTAGTCAACAACGGGTCTTAATTGAGACGGAATGGGCTGATTTAGCTGATCATCAGGGTAATCTGCCTGCTTCGGGGGCCTCTTTAACTAAAATCGCCACTACTCTCGCCGCCGTGGAAACCTGGCCTCTCGATCATCGTTTTGCTACTCGTTTTTACAGCACGGGAGAGGTAAAAAACGGGGTGTTAGAGGGAGATTTAATTATTGAAGGGCAAGGGAATCCTCTGTTTGTCTGGGAAGAAGCGATCGCAGTGGGCAATGGCCTCGATCAATTAGGCATCCGTCAGGTCAAAGGCGATCTGATCGTTACGGGTAAATTCGCCATGAATTTTCAAACCGATCCCCTCAAAGCGGGAGAATTGCTGAAAATTGGGCTTGATCAATCGAAATGGTCAAAAGAAACCCAAAAAGCTTTTCAGAGCCTTCCTAGCGGCACACAAGCCCCACAGGTGAAGATTTTGGGCATGGTTCGAGCCAGTCAAATTCGCCCCGAAAATGCCCGATTATTGTTGGGTCATCAGTCCTTAACTTTAACGGAACTGTTGCGTCAGATGAATATTTATAGTAATAACGTCATGTCAGAAATGTTAGCGGAGTTGCTCGGCGGCCCCGCGGCAGTGGACGCAATTAATACTAAAATTACCGGGGTAGGAGAGGAGGAAATTCAATTAATTAATGGTTCGGGATTGGGTGTAGAAAATCGCTTGTCTCCCCGGGCAGTTATTGAGATTCTCAAGGCCTTGGATCGCAAGTTAGCCAATCAACTGATACAAGTCGCCGATTTATTTCCGGTGGGGGGACGCGATACCAAAGGAACTATGCAGTGGCGGGCTATTCCGAAAGGAGTGATGATTAAAACTGGAACTTTAGCCCAAGTTAGCGCCTTAGCCGGAGAAATTCCCACCCAAGAAAGGGGTAAAGTTTGGTTTGTAATTATGAATGCTGGTAGTAGCAATATCGAGGGATTCAGAAATCAGCAGGATCGGGTGTTACAAGCTTTAGATCAACACTGGCAAATTCTCCCGGAAGCCACTAAAGGATCGATTTCTGAAAGAGCCTTTCTAGGTGATCCCAGTCGGGTAAGTCAGGGTTTCTAAGGGGTTGATATCAACTTGACAATCAAATTTAGTTTGGTGGTGAGGAACTTTAGCAAGGTCTTATATTCACTTTTGTCGATAAGCTGACTACTTTTCTGCCATTTTCTCCTTGTCTTTGCTGCCAATCGGTAAACAAATCATAGTGACAAAATTTTGCCAGTTTTTCCCGAAATTGAGCAAAGGATGTGATGTGTGGTTAAACGGGGTGCATCTCACCTTTGCAGAAATACCGACAATCAGCAATTATCAGTGACTCTTAAAATAATTAGGGTCTGCTGAATAAATCTAAAAACCTTGTTGGATAAGACTTTTGGACTTTTTTCCCCTCAAAAAGTGCCAGCCATTGCGGGGATCGGGGGGAAAATTCCTGGACTTTTTCCCTGAAAATTAGGTAATTGGCCACCTCAAAACTGGTAAAACCCCACACCCCACACCCCACACCCCACACCCCACACCCTGCCACCACCGAAAAACTTTTTCAGCAGACCCTAA